>NZ_JBEZHO010000012.1:0-204908 GCF_040650615.1 Streptomyces sp. NPDC048643 | reverse complement strand
GCTCTGCCTCGCGCTGGTCCCGAACGCGGCCGTGTGGGGCGCGTCGTACGGGCTCGGGCCGGGCGTCGTCCTGACGGCGGGGCATGTGGCCGGCGCCCACGGCCGCGACACGGTGGCCGACCTGGACTGGCTCGGCTGGGTTGCGGGCCCGGCTCACCCTGCCGGGCCCGCGCCGCGTTCCCACGGATGTCCCCGAGATGTCCCACAGACACGGACAGCCGCGTTCCGGCGCGTACGGCCCTGTGCGCCGCGGCGGACTGTCCGGAGCAAGGAGAGCATCGCGATGACAGGTCTCGTGCCGGCGGACGGCGCCGGACGGCGTCCGCGTTCCTCCACCGACACTCCGCCGAAGCCGGCCGAGGGGCGGGTGCTCGCGTGCCGGTACTGACGAGGCTGATCCCCTCACCGGTCGTGGTCGACATCCGTCCGGGTGCGCTGGACGATCTGGCGAGCGTCCTGTTCGACGAGCGGATCTCGCACTCGGGGAAGATCGCCGTCGCGGTCAGTGCCGGGTCGGGTGCGAAGCTCCGTGAGCGGCTGACGCCGGCCCTGCCGGGAGCCACCTGGTACGAGGTCGGCGGCGGCACCATAGACGACGCCGTGCGACTGGCCGACGCGATGAAGTCGGGCCACCACGACGCCGTCGTCGGGCTGGGCGGCGGCAAGGTCATCGACTGCGCCAAGTACTCCGCCGCGCGCATCGGCCTTCCGCTGGTCGCCGTCGCCACCAACCTCGCGCACGACGGCATCTGTTCGCCGGTGTCCATCCTGGACAACGACGCGGGCCGCGGCTCCTACGGTGTGCCGACTCCCATCGCGGTGGTCGTCGACCTCGACGTGATCCGTGAGGCGCCGATCCGGTTCGTCCGGTCCGGCATCGGCGACGCGGTGTCCAACATCTCGGCGGTCGCGGACTGGGAGCTGGCCAACCGGGTCAACGGCGAGAAGATCGACGGCCTGGCCGCCGCGATGGCACGCCAGGCGGGCGAGGCCGTGCTCCGCCACCCCGGCGGTGTCGGCGACAACGGGTTCCTGACCGTGCTGTCGGAGGGGCTGGTGCTGTCGGGCATCGCCATGTCGATCGCCGGCCACACCCGGCCCGCCTCGGGTGCCTGCCACGAGATCAGCCACGCGCTCGACCTGCTGTATCCCCGGCGTGCGGCGGCCCACGGCGAGCAGGTGGGGATCGGCGCGGCCTTCGCCACGCACCTGCGGGGCGACCGCGCCGGATCCCGGCTGATGGCGGACACCCTCCACCGGCACGGGCTGCCCGTCGTCGCGGCGGAGATCGGCTTCGACGTCGAGGAGTTCGTTCGGGCCGTGGAGTTCGCGCCCCGCACCAGGCCCGGCCGGTTCACCGTCCTGGAGCACCTGGACCTGTCGCCGGACCGCATCCGGGAGGCCTACGCCGACTACGTCGCGGCCGTCTCCGGCTGAGCCGGACCCGGTTTGACCCCGGTGGGGAGGGTCTCGTAACCTGGACCGTCGGCGTGTCCATAGACACGCCACATCCCCGTAAACCTCATTCCTCCCGGGACCAGGCGCGTTCTCACGCGTTTCGAGCCCTGGTAGAGGCCGCTCGCACCCGCCGGCGGCTGGACTGCGGGGGTTCGGTTCCGAGCGAGAGAGAGATCCGCGTGTACGCCATCGTGCGCAGCGGTGGTCGCCAGCACAAGGTTGCTGTCGGCGACATCGTTGAGGTTGACAAGATTTCCACTGCCAAGGTTGGCGACACGGTCGAGCTCTCGACCCTGCTCGTTGTCGACGGCGAAGCCGTGACGAGCGACCCCTGGGTCCTGGCCGGCATCAAGGTCCAGGCCGAGATCGTGGATCACCACAAGGGCGTCAAGATCGACATCCTTCGCTACAAGAACAAGACCGGCTACCGCCGTCGTCAGGGCCACCGCCAGCAGTACACGGCGATCAAGGTCACTGAGATCCCCGCGGCTGCGAAGTAAGGGTAGGGACTGAGACATGGCACACAAGAAGGGCGCATCGTCCACTCGGAACGGTCGCGACTCCAACGCTCAGCGGCTCGGTGTGAAGCGCTTCGGCGGTCAGACCGTCAACGCCGGTGAGATCCTGGTCCGCCAGCGTGGCACCCACTTCCACCCCGGCGTCAGCGTCGGCCGTGGCAAGGACGACACGCTGTTCGCGCTGACCGCCGGTGCGGTCGAGTTCGGCACGCACCGCGGCCGCAAGGTCGTGAACATCGTTCCGGTCGCCTGATCCAGTCCCGTCGAGGCTGATCCGTCCCCCGCGGACGGACCCCATGCCTCGGGGCCCAGGCTCCGTAGAACAGAGTTCTTCGCGAGGCGGACCTCACTTCCCCCACGGGAAGAGGGTCCGCCTTTCGCGTGTTACGTAAGAGACATTCCGTACGTACAAGAAGTACCGAAGTGCTGGAGGCACCCCACATGACCACCTTCGTGGACCGCGTCGAGCTGCATGTCGCCGCGGGTAGCGGAGGGCACGGCTGTGCCTCCGTACACCGGGAGAAGTTCAAGCCGCTCGGCGGCCCGGACGGCGGCAACGGCGGCCGTGGCGGTGACGTGATCCTGGTCGTCGACCAGTCCGTCACCACGCTGCTCGACTATCACCACTCGCCGCACCGCAAGGCCACCAGCGGCAAGCCCGGCGAGGGCGGCAACCGCTCCGGCAAGGACGGCCAGGACCTGGTCCTGCCGGTGCCGGACGGCACGGTCGTCCTCGACAAGGAGGGCAACGTCCTCGCGGACCTCGTCGGACACGGCACCTCGTTCGTCGCGGCCGAAGGCGGCCGCGGCGGCCTCGGCAACGCTGCCCTCTCCTCGGCCCGCCGCAAGGCGCCCGGTTTCGCGCTGCTCGGTGTGCCCGGTGGATTCCTGGACATCGTCCTGGAGCTCAAGACCGTCGCCGACGTGGCCCTCGTCGGCTACCCGAGCGCCGGCAAGTCCTCGCTCATCTCCGTTCTGTCCGCCGCCAAGCCGAAGATCGCGGACTACCCCTTCACGACCCTCGTCCCGAACCTGGGCGTCGTGACCGCGGGCGAGACCGTCTACACCATCGCGGACGTCCCCGGCCTCATCCCCGGCGCCAGCCAGGGCAAGGGCCTCGGCCTGGAGTTCCTGCGCCACGTCGAGCGGTGCAGCGTCCTCGTCCACGTCCTGGACACGGCCACCCTGGAGTCCGAGCGCGACCCGATCTCCGACCTCGACATCATCGAGGAGGAGCTGACGCAGTACGGCGGCCTGGACAAGCGGCCCCGCATGGTCGTCCTCAACAAGATCGACGTGCCGGACGGCAAGGACCTGGCCGAGATGGTGCGCCCCGAGCTGGAGGCCCGCGGCTACCGCGTCTTCGAGGTCTCCGCGGTCGCCCACACGGGCCTGCGGGAGCTGTCCTTCGCCCTCGCCGAGGTGGTCGGCCAGTCGCGTGCCGCCAAGCCCAAGGAGGAGGCGACCCGCATCGTCATCCGCCCGAAGGCGGTCGACGACGCCGGCTTCACCGTCGCGCAGGAGGAGGACGGTCTCTACCGCGTGCGTGGCGAGAAGCCCGAACGCTGGGTGCGCCAGACCGACTTCAACAACGACGAGGCCGTCGGCTACCTCGCCGACCGGCTCGCCCGTCTCGGCGTCGAGGAGAAGCTGATGAAGGCGGGCGCCCGCTCCGGCGACGGCGTCGCGATCGGCCCCGAGGACAACGCGGTCGTCTTCGACTGGGAGCCGACCGTCATGGCCGGTGCCGAGATGCTGGGCCGCCGCGGTGAGGACCACCGCTTCGAGGCTCCGCGCCCCTCCGCCCAGCGTCGCCGGGACAAGCAGGCCGAGCGGGACGAGTCGGAGCAGGAGTACGACGACTTCGAGCCGTTCTAGCCGGACCAGTCCAGTGATGCGGGCCCGACCTCTCCGGAGGCCGGGCCCGCATTGCTGTGCCGCCCGGGGGAGTCCGGGGCCGGGACCGTACAGCGACCGGGGCCGGGACCGTACGGCGAGAGGGCCGGCGACTCGTGTGAGTCGCCGGCCCTCTCTTCGGCTCAGCCCAGTTCGGTTCGGCTCAGCCCAGTTGTGCTCCGCCGAGTGCTGCTCAGCGGCCGCGCGTCACGCGTTGACCGAGTCCTCGGCGCCGTTGTCCTCGCTGTCCGAGGAGTCCGCGTCAGGGCCGAGACCCTGCTCGGACTCGTGCGCGGAGTCCTCGGCCGCCCCGCGCTGCGAGGGGATCTCCGCGGCGAGACGGGCGGTCATCCGCACCCGGCGCTCGTCCGCCTTCGTGCACAGCTCCGCGATCGCCGCGTCGAAGCGGGCCAGCGACGGCGGGTCCGAGGGGCCCAGGAGGTGCTCCTTGAGCTCGGCGCGGGCCGCCGTGAACTCGTCCCGCTCCGGGTGACGGACCGCGTCCAGGAGGGCCGGGACGCCGTCGGCTGCGGGCGAGAGGATCGCGCCCGCGGACACCGTCGGGAACCCGGCGCGGAAGGCCGACTCCGGCATGCCCGAGGTGTTGGCGACCGCGTACGGCTTCTCGCTGGACAGCCAGTCCGAGACGACCGAGGAGACGTCGCTGATCAGCAGGTCGGCCTCGTTGAAGCAGGTGAAGATCGCCGGACGCGGGCCCGTGACGATCTGGTGCTCCCACGCCGGGAAGGACGCCCAGAAGGCGGACTCCCACGCCGTCGTGGCCCGGGCGATCTCCGCCTCGCGGTCGCCGCGCGGCGCGCCCTGCAGCAGCATGCGCTCCATCTCGTCCGCGCTCGTGCGGAAGGCGGTCGAGGTCAGAGTGTCCAACTCGGCCGTGCGGCGCGCCAGTTCGGCGGCGGCCTCCGGGCCGGGGCGGGCGCCGGAACGCCGGGTGTTGGCCTCGCGGATCATCGCCATGATGCGGTCGTTCGCCGCACCGGCGCGCGGGTCGACGGAGCCGGTCATCGGGTGCGGCTTGTACAGCAGGCGCACGCCCTCGTCGGCGAGCAGGTGGCGCACGATGTTCTCGCCGGCCAGCACCACCGAGGTGTTGCCCGGGTTGCCGTCCCAGCCCTCCCAGGTGGGGGCGTAGAGGACGGTCGTGTACGTGCCCGTGGGCGGGCCGGAGAAGAGGCGTATCGGCGTCAGCTGCGGCCGGCCCACCTCGACGATGTTCTTGTCCTCGACGCCTACCTCGGCGAGCGCGTACCGCTCACGGGCGGCGGGACCGGCGACCCACACCTCGTCGTACGCCTTGGCGTACGGGTTGCAGGAGGACAGCTTGTCGCTCTCGCCGTGGTTGATGAACGCGTGCTTGATCGTGGGTATGCGCAGCACCTGGGAGGTCTTCGCGGCGTTGGCCGGGTGCAGCATCATCTTGAGCGTCGAGTTCTCCAGCGAGAACATCGTGGAGACCTTGGGGAAGCAGATGATCGGGACGTCGGTCGCGTCGATCTTCTGCACCATGAAGCGCTCACGCAGCACGATCAGCGGCCGCGCGTCGATCTGCGAGAGCGTCGAGAGCCACATGTTCGCCTGGTAGGCGGACGTGGTGCCGCCCGAGAAGTACATGGCCACGGTGGGCTGGTACTCCGCCAGCCACGCGTCGAGCCACTCCATGACCTTCGCCTCGTTCCCGGCGCGCTTCTTGGGAAGCAGCCAGGTGCCGAGGTGGACGATGCCGCCGAGGGCCAGCGCCACGGCGACACCCTCACCGATGCCGCCCCAGAGGGCGTTCGTGGTGGCGGCGGTGACGAGCAGGCCGGCCGTCGCCGGGACGGAGAGCGCCAGCAGCCGGTGGCCCTGGCGGCGGGCCAGGATGCGCGGCGGCGCGGCGGTCAGACGCAGCGCGGAGGCGTCGATGTTGCGGGTGACGATCGGCAGCGTGCGGCTGCGGCGCACCAGGACGGACACGGCGTGGCAGGCGAAGTGCAGGGCGTAGAGGACGCATATCGCGATCAGCAGGGGCGCCTGCTCGTGCGTCGGGTTGATGCCGTCGATCCGCAGCAGCCCCACCATGATCAGCATGTCGCGCAGCAGCTGGCGGACGGTGACGTCGAAGCGCACCTTGCCGAGCAGCGAGAGCAGACCGGGGTCGCGGTACTGCAGATACACGTCCAGAAGGAGACCCGCGGCGCTCGCGGCGACGAACACCGGGACGTTCGGCAGCAGTGCGGAGACGATCTGGGCCGTGAGGAAGGCGAACATCGCGAGCAGCGCCGAAAGCTGCACGATGCGACGGGGGGCGAGGCCTGCGGAGGGCACGGGCTGGGCTCCTGCGAGGGGGATGCAGCGGATGGGGGATCGTGCGGCCGAGCTGTCACCAACAGAGGGCCGACGACTGACCGTATGACCTGAAGACCCGGCTAGCAATCTTCCGTGGGAACAATCACTGCATAGGGCACATAATGCCCGGAGACTCTGTGAGTGAGCCCTCAGCGGGCCGTGTGCCGGCAGGCCGGGCGCGGGTGGGCGGGGACTCCGGCAGCCCCGAGAACTCAGGTCGACAGCACCCCGAGACCCCCGCCCGGCACGCCTCGGAACCCCCGCGCCCGCAGACCCCGGCCGCACCCCGCATCCCTCCGTCGGAGGGCTCCGGCGACCACGCTCCGTCGCCGTCCCGGGACCGTGGGCGTCCGCCCGTCGGAACGGGGAACCGTGGGGGAGGCCCGCTCGCGTAGATTGCAGACACCGGGCTGGTCGGAACATTGGGGATGGCGTGTCAGCGGCAAGGAATACGGTGCGGGCGGGCGTGGCCGAGGCCCACAGGATCGTCGTCAAGGTGGGCTCCTCGTCGCTCACCACCGCCTCCGGCGGCCTCGACGCGGACCGGGTCGACGCCCTCGTGGACGTCCTCGCCAAGGCGCACGGCGGCGGCACGCGCGAGATCGTCCTTGTCTCCTCCGGAGCCATCGCCGCCGGACTCGCGCCGCTCGGGCTGCGCCGCCGCCCCAAGGACCTCGCCCGCCAGCAGGCCGCCGCCAGCGTCGGCCAGGGTCTCCTGGTGGCCCGCTACACGGCCTCCTGCGCCCGCTACGGCATCCGCGTCGGACAGGTGCTCCTCACCTCCGACGACACCAGCCGCCGCTCGCACCACCGCAACGCCTCGCGCACCCTCGACAAGCTGCTCGCGATGGGCGCCCTCCCGGTCGTCAACGAGAACGACACCGTCGCCACGGACGAGATCCGCTTCGGCGACAACGACCGCCTCGCCGCCCTCGTCGCCCATCTCGTCCACGCCGACCTGCTCGTCCTCCTCTCCGACGTCGACGGCGTCTACGACGGGGACCCCAGCCGGCCCGGCACCTCCCGGATCGCCGAGGTCCGCGGCCCCGCCGACCTCGCGGGCGTCGAGACCGGCAGCGCGGGCAAGGCCGGCGTCGGCACCGGCGGCATGGCCACCAAGGTCGAGGCCGCCGGGATCGCCGCCGCCGCCGGCATCCCGGTGGTGCTGACCAGTGCCGTCCACGCGGCGGACGCCCTCGCCGGCCGGGACACGGGCACCTACTTCCACGCCACCGGCAAACGCTCCGCCGACCGGCTGCTCTGGCTCCAGCACGCCTCCACGCCGCAGGGCGCGCTCACCCTCGACGACGGCGCCGTCCGCGCGGTCGTCCAGGGGCGCAAGTCGCTGCTGCCCGCGGGCATCGCCTCCGTCGAGGGCGAGTTCACCGCCGGGGACCCGGTCGAACTGCGCGACAGCACCGGCCGGGCCGTCGCGCGGGGGCTGGTCAACTTCGACGCCAAGGAGATCCCCCAGCTGATCGGCCGCTCCACCCGGGAGCTAGCACGGGAACTGGGGCCCGCCTACGAGCGTGAGGTCGTCCACCGCGACGACCTCGCCCTGCTCAACCCCTGAGTCACCCGCCCCGGCGTTCGCGGCCGTCTCCCGCATCAACTGTCCGCTACACCCGTAAACGGCTGATTCCGCCGCCCCCACCGGGGGACGTTCCGTAAAACCGCCACACGACGGCTTCTCACCTGCTCAACTTTGTGACAGGGAGAGTCCGGGATTCGGTACGACCATCGGGTTAAGGAGGCCGTCGTGAGACGAGTACGCCCTGGGGCGGCGGCGTCCCGCGGTGGTCCCGGCTCCCGTGCGGCGGGCGAGGAGAGAGCCCTCACGAGCGTCGCTGCCGGTGACACCTACGAGGCCGAGCAGCCCGCCGAGCAGCCCCGGCTGTGGCACGTCACGCTGAGCGTCTCGGGCGGCGAGGCGCCGTTGACCGAGGTCAGGCGCGGTCTCGAACAGCTCGCGCACGACCACCCCTTCCTGCTGACCAGCCGGTACGCCAACGACCACGCGGAGATCCGCTACTGGGAGGAGGCCCGCGACCTGCACGACGCGGCGGCGGTCGCGCTGCGCCTGTGGGGCGAGCACCGGCAGACCGCCAAGCTCCCGCCCTGGGAGATCGTCGGCCTGGAGGTCATCGACCGCGAGACCTACCACCAGCGCATCGCCGAGGGGTACGGACCGCTGCCCGCGACCCCCGTCGGAGTTCACCCCTTTTGAGCCTGTCTCGGGGTGTGGGACAACCGCTGAACCGTCCCGCCGCGCGCACTACGCTTCCCTCATGACCACGCTCTCGCCGTACGACTCGATGTCCCCGGTCACCCAGGCCGCCTACCGCGCGAAGTCCGCCGCCGCCGACCTGGCGCCCCTGCCGCGGTCCGAGAAGGACGACGCGCTGCTCGCGATCGCGGACGCGCTCGAGGTCCGTACGAGCGAGATCGTCGCCGCCAACGCCAAGGACATCGCCAAGGCCCGCGAGGCCGGCACCAGCGAGACCGTCATCGACCGGCTCACGCTGACCCCCGAGCGGGTGCGCGCCATCGCCTCCGACGTGCGCGACGTCGTGGCCCTGCCCGACCCGGTCGGCGAGGTCGTCCGCGGCTCGACCCTCCCGAACGGCATCGACCTGCGCCAGGTCCGCGTCCCGCTCGGCGTCGTCGGCATCATCTACGAGGCCCGCCCGAACGTGACCGTCGACGCGGCCGCCCTCTGCCTGAAGTCCGGCAACGCGGTCCTGCTGCGCGGCTCCTCCTCCGCCTACGAGTCGAACACCGCCCTCGTGCGGGTCCTGCGCGACGCGGTGGGCGGCGCCGGACTGCCCGCCGACGCCATCCAGCTCGTGCCCGGCGAGGGCCGCGAGTCGGTCCGCGAGCTGATGCGCGCCCGCGGCCTGGTCGACGTCCTCATCCCGCGCGGCGGCGCGTCCCTGATCCGCACGGTCGTCCAGGAGTCCACCGTGCCGGTCATCGAGACCGGCACCGGCAACTGCCACGTCTACGTCGACGCCCAGGCCGACATCGACATGGCCGTCGACATCCTCATCAACTCCAAGGCCCAGCGACCCAGCGTCTGCAACTCCGCCGAGACCCTCCTGGTCCACCAGGACATCGCCGCCGAGTTCCTGCCGCGCGCCCTCGACGCCCTCGCGGACGCCGGGGTCACCGTGCACGCGGACGAGCGGGTCCTCGCGTACGCCAAGGACTCCCGGGCCACCGTCGTCGAGGCCACCGCCGAGGACTGGGACACCGAGTACCTGTCCTACGACATCGCCGCCGCCGTCGTCGACTCCCTCGACCGGGCCGTGACGCACATCCGGCTGTGGAGCTCCGGCCACACCGAGGCCATCGTCACCAACTCCCAGCAGGCGGCCCGCCGCTTCACCCAGCTGGTCGACTCCACGACGGTCGCGGTGAACGCCTCGACCCGGTTCACCGACGGCGGCCAGTTCGGCTTCGGCGCCGAGATCGGCATCTCCACGCAGAAGCTGCACGCGCGGGGTCCCATGGGGCTGCCGGAGCTGACGAGCACGAAGTACATCGTCACCGGCGACGGCCACATCCGCCGCTGAGCCGCCGGCACCGCGGCGCCCACGGGACCGCAGGGGCATCCGGGGCCCCTGGGGCGAGCGCACGGGCTCACGGGGGCGCACGGGGCGTGCGACGGGTGGTGCGGCGTCCGCCGGCCGCGTGCGGCGTGTCTCGGCAGGTGGATGAATTTCCGTACCGTCTGCCCAAATTGACCCCCCAGGTCTACTCTGGATCCGTGCCGGAGGACGTGGGGGGCACGCCGTTCCCTGACGGCTGGGAGCCCGACGACAACCGTGACCGCGGGGGTGCGGACGAAGAGTTCGCCTCCGTGGTCTTCGACGAGGACTTCGTCCGGGCGGCGGTGATCCACGAGCCGACCGCCGTGGAGAGACTGCTCTCCGCGGCGCAGGCCCGCGCGGAGGCGTCCGAGGCCGAGGCGCGCAGGGCGCACGCCCGCGGCGTCCGCTCCGACGACTACGAGGACGGCTTCGGGCCGGACGACCACGATTTCGGCCACGATCCCGACCTGGACGACCTCGACGACACCGACCTCCTCGAAGGCCGCTACGGCGCACCGGGGACGTACGGCCGCCTCTACGGCAAGCACGCGCGCTGGCATCGTCCCGTCGCCTGGATCCTCGCCCTCGTCATGGGCATCGGCATGGTCGCCCTCGCCTTCACCGCGGTCTACCGGGGTGCTTCCGGCGCCCACGACGAACAGATCCCCTCGCCCGCCTCCACCGGCCTCGAACAGGGCCGCGAGAAGGTCACCGGCACCGCACCCTCCGCCTCGGCCGACTACTCCCAGCCGGCCGTCTCGGCGGTGCCGCGAACCCCCTGACCGCGAGCTGCCCGGCAGAGCCGCGACGATCCCTCGAACAGCGTGGCCGTCCTGGTGAGAACCTGTCAGAACTTGTCGCACACCGCAGCGTTTACCGAGGCTCCCGGAGACCTACTCTGAAGGTATGGGCGGGCCTGGAGACCCACCTGAGGGGACACCCGAGGGCGCCCCCACCGGTGGAGAGGACGAATACCGATCCGTCGTCTTCGACGAGTCGTTCGTCCGTGCTGCCCGCCTCCAGGAGTTCTCCGCCCAGGAGCGCATGGCCGACCACAGCCCGGCCGTACGCCGCCGGCCACCCCTGCGACGCGGGCTGTCCCGGCAGGCACTGGTCCTCGTCCTGCTGATCGCCATCGCCTTCGGCACCGCCATCTACATGGGCGTGCGCCACCCGTACCAGACCCCCACCACCCAGCCGGCCGAACCGCTGCGGATGACCGTGATCCCACTCGCCCCGCAGACCCGGGTGCCCGGCTCCACGGACCCCGAGAAGCTGTACGCCGACAGCCCGGCCGCCCAGTTCCGCATCGGCGCCGACGGCATCACACTGCCCGCGTCCCGGCGTACCGCGCACTTCTCCGACAGCCAGGTCGTCAGCGCCCTGACCACCGCCAAGGACTACCTGGTCGAGTCCGCCCTCGACCCGAGCGTCCTGACCGGAGGCGCCACCCGGCCCGTGCGGATCCTGCTCGACCCACGCCAGCTCGACCAGTTCGACCAGAGCTTCGAGCACCCCATGGCCGACGGCCGGCACGCCCCGACGGGCTGGCTGGTCCGCTTCGACGCGACCCGGGCCCGGCTCGCCGACCAGCGGATCCGGGTTCAGGGCACCCTCCAGGCCGCGGAGTTCGACGCGAACACCCTGGAGGTCATCGCCGACCACACCTTCGTCTACGCGCTCAGGCCGGCCGGCGGGGACGCCAAGGCCAAGGCCTCCCTGTTCACCGTCCGGCGCGAGCTGCACTTCCGCTTCGACCGCGACGACCTGCGCATGCACCAGGCCGAACTGGCGGTGTCGTACGTCCAGGCCGGCCCGCTCACCTGCTCCGACGACTCGGTGAGCCGGCTGCACCCGCTGCTCGCGGGCCAGACGGCCAGGGCGGGCGGCCCCGCCGGCACCGACCCGTACGCCACAGGAAGCGCCACGGCCCTGTGCGGGACCCTGGCCAGGAGCGCGCAGCCGAAGCTGTAGCCGGGAAGACCGCCCGCCGGGCGGGGGGACGGGTCAGCCGCGGCCGTCGGTGCCCTCGTCGTCCGGGTGGCCCTCCCGCGGCGCGTCCGCGGCTCCGCCGGCCTTGCCGCCGCCGGTGTCCTTGCCGGCCGCGGTGTCCGTGCCGCCGCCGCCCGCGAAGCCGCCGAAGCCGCGCCGGACCCGGCCGCCGAGGTCGCCCGCGCCGCCCGCGATGTCGCTGACCAGCTTCATCAGCGGGTCCTTGGAGTTCTTCATGTCGGTGGCGTAGCTGGCCGCCGACTGCCGGAAGGAGTCCGACACCGAGGTGTCCTTGTCCTCGTCGCGCCGCGGGTAGTGGCCGTCCATGATCCGCTGGTGGTCGCGGGACTCCGCCCACTTCTTCAGCTCGGCCGCGCGGACCGCGGTGAAGGGGTGCGTACGGGGCAGCACGTTCAGGATCTTGAGCACGGAGTCGCGCAGGTCGCCCGCCGACTCGTACTCCTCGGCCTGCGCGAGGAACGCGTCCACGTTCATCTCGTGCAGGTGGTTGCCGCCCGCGATCTTCATCAGGCCGCGCATCGAGGCCCGCAGGTCCTGGCCGACCAGGAGGCCCGCGCGGTCCGCGGACAGCTCCGACTTGCGGAACCACTCGCGCAGCGCGGTCACGATCGTCATGATCGCGAGGTTGCCCAGCGGGATCCAGGCGACCCGGACCGCGAGGCTGGTGAGGAACAGCAGGATCGTCCGGTAGACGGCGTGACCGGACAGCGCGTGGCCGACCTCGTGGCCGACGACCGCCCGCATCTCCTCCTCGTCCAGCAGCTCGACGAGTCCGGTCGTCACCACGATGATCGGGTCGTCCAGACCGATGCACATCGCGTTCGGCTGCGGGTCCTGGTTCACGTACATCGGCGGGACCTTCTCCAGGTCCAGGATGTAACAGGCGTCCCGCAGCATGTCGTTGAGGTGCGCGAACTGGGCGTCCGAGACCCGCACCGAGTCCGACAGGAACAGCAGCCGCAGACTCCGCTCGGGCAGCAGACCGCTGAGCGCCTTGAAGACCGTGTCGAAGCCGCTCAGCCGGCGCAGGGCCACCAGGGCCGAGCGGTCCGCCGGGTGTTCGTACGCCCGCGAGGAGATCCCCTCGAAGCGCCTGCGCTGCCTGCTCGGCACCTTCTCGTGCCCGTTCCGCTCGTGGCCGTCGGACATGTGATCCCCCATGTGCGTCTGAGTGCCTTATGTGCCCCCGAGGCAGGCCCCAGCCTAGGCGGAGATACCGTGGACGGGCAGTACAGCGAAGGAGTCGTACGACATGGAGCACATTCCCGCAGCCGGCTGGCTCACGGAGGCCGCGCACGCGGCGGACAAGCAGGGCCCGGGCGATCTGCTCCGCGTCGTGCTCGTCGTCATGGTCATCGGCGTGGTGTTCGCCGCCTGGTTCCTGCTGCGCGGGTACAAGCGCGAGGACTGACCCGGTACGGGGCGGCGGCCGCTCCCGGCGGGGGCGTGTCACGGCAACCGGCGTCCCCAACGGCGGAGTCGGCGTGTTCGCGGCCGGGGCGCCCGCATACGATGAGCCGACGTCTTTATCCCGCCCTCCCCACACTCGACTTCGCTCGAGCGGGGGGACCCTCATCGGATAGGTCTGCCGAGATGAGCTTCCACAGCACCGCCGCCCAGTTGGTCACCGTCGCCGCCGAGGGCGAGAACGGCGGCAACCACGAAAGCCTCAGCCCGTACCTGACCGGCGGCGGCGCCCTGGTCATCCTGCTCCTGCTGCTGTGGATCACCACGCGCTTCAACCGCGACCGCTGAGCCCCACCGGCCCCGTTCGGGGGCCCCTGTCGGCCGGAGCCCGTCGGCCGGGCCGGTAGGGTCTGCACGCATGGGAGAGCAGGACATGCCTACCGGTCCGGCGAGTGACACGGGCAGCGGCGCCGGCGGCGTCGCCACGGGCGGCGCGAGCGGCACGGCCGGCAGCGCGGCGAAGCGGCTGACGGCCGGCCCCAAGGGCGGCCCCTCCAATCCGGGCAAGCGCCGCCTCGGCGTCATGGGCGGCACGTTCGACCCGATCCACCACGGTCACCTGGTGGCGGCCAGCGAGGTCGCCGCCCAGTTCCACCTCGACCAGGTCGTGTTCGTGCCGACCGGCCAGCCGTGGCAGAAGACCGACCGCAAGGTCACCCCGGCCGAGGACCGTTATCTGATGACGGTCATCGCGACCGCCGAGAACCCGCAGTTCTCGGTGAGCCGCATCGACATCGACCGCGGCGGTCCGACCTACACCACGGACACCCTGCGCGACCTGCGCTCGCTCAACCCCGACGCGGACCTCTTCTTCATCACCGGCGCCGACGCGCTCGGCCAGATCCTCACCTGGCGCTACACCGAAGAGCTGTTCTCCCTCGCGCACTTCATCGGGGTCACCCGGCCCGGCCACACCCTGACCGACCCGGGGCTCCCGGAGGGCGGTGTCTCGCTCGTCGAGGTTCCCGCGCTCGCCATCTCGTCCACAGACTGCCGTGCGAGAGTCGCCAAGGGCGATCCCGTCTGGTACCTGGTGCCGGACGGTGTGGTGCGCTACATCGACAAGCGTGAGCTGTACCGCGGCTAGTGAGCCGAGAGGGGCACCCGGTGAACGACCGATACGACGGATACGCGGGCGGCGAACCGTACGAACTCGTCGGCTACGACGAGTTCGGGCAACCCGTGTACCGGCAGGTGCCTCAGCAGCCTGCCCAGGGGTACGACGGCTACGGCGCCCAGCAGCAGGGCTACGGCTACGACCCGTACGCGACGGGCACCCAGGAGCCCGTCCAGCCCTACGACACGGGCCGACAGCAACCGGCGCCCCCCTACGACACCGGCCGGCAGCCCACGGCGTCCCCGTACGACACCGGTCAGCAGCCCACGGCGTCCCCGTACGACACCGGTCAGCAGCCCACCGTGTCGCCCTATGACACCGGCCGGCAGCCGAGCGCCCCGCCGTACGGCTCCTACGACGCCCACGGCACCGGCGCGCCCGGCGCCGGCGGGCCCGCCGGGACCACGTACGACCCCTACGGCCGGCAGGGCGCGGGCACCGGTCAGCAGCCCCGGGTCGCCGAGCAGACCGCGTACATCCCGCAGCAGGCCGGGCCCCAGGAGGACGACGACAGCCCGAATCGCGCCGACCGGGACTACCGCACCGAGCAGTTCGCCTTCGTCGAGGAACCGGAAGCCGAGTCCGAGGACGTCATCGACTGGCTGAAGTTCACCGAGAACCGCACCGAGCGCCGCGAGGAGGCCAGGCGCCGCGCGCGCGGCCGGGTCGTCGCGCTGGTCGTGGTCCTCGCCCTCGTCGTGGTCGGCGGCGCCGGCTACCTCTGGTACGCGGGCAAGCTGCCCGGGACCTCCTCGGACAGCAAGCCGGGGACCACCACGGCCGTCACCGCCCAGAAGCGCGACGTGATCGTCGTCCACCTGCACAACACCAAGGGCGGCGGCACCTCCACGGCGCTGCTCGTCGACAACACCACCACCCGGCAGGGCACCACCGTCCTGCTGCCCAACTCCCTGGCCCTGACGGACGACGACGGCTCGACGACCACGCTCGCCAAGTCCGTCGACGGCGACGGCTCGTCCGGGACGCGGGACGCGGTCGACACCGTGCTCGGCACCAACATCCAGGGCACCTGGCGGCTCGACACCCCCTACCTCAACAACCTCGTCGAACTCGTCGGCAACGTCGACATCACCACCAACACCGATGTGCCGGACCCCGAGGCCAAGAAGAAGGGTGAGGCGCCGCTCGTCAAGAAGGGCGCGGACCAGACCCTCAGCGGCAAGATGGCCGTCGCCTACGCCACCTACCGCGCCCCCGGCGAGGCGCAGAACGCACAGCTGGAACGGTTCGGCCAGGTCATGCAGGGAGTACTGCGCAAGCTGTCCTCCGACAAGCAGGCCGCGACGACCACCGTGCAGACGCTGGCCCAGATCCTCGACCCGTCCCTGACGGACCAGGACCTCGGCGCCTTCCTCGCCAAGCTCGCCGACCTCGCCAAGGGCGGCGACTACAAGACCGCGCTGCTCCCGGTGCAGCAGGACGGCACCCTCGGCGAGAGCGCCTCCAACAGCGTGATCAAGGACATCCTCGGCGGTACGGCCAAGAGCCCGGACGCCGACGCCGCGGTCCGCGTCGGCATCAAGAACGCCACCGGCGACAAGGCGGCCACCGGACAGGCCCGCGTCGTCCTGGTCAACGGCGGCTACACCTACCTGGGCGCCGGTTCCGCCGGCGCGGCCCAGAGCGTGTCGCAGATCACCTACGGCGACGCGGCCAAGAAGGGCGACGCCGTGGAGGTCGCCAAGACGCTGGGGCTGCCGACCGGCACGGTCAAGAAGGGCACGGTCACCAACAACGCCGACGTCTCGGTCGTCCTCGGCCAGGACTACAAGATCGACACCACCCCCAAGGGGTGACCGGCACCACGCCCCGGGGCCGCCCGGGGCGTGGCCGGCGAAACGCGTGGGGGGTCCTCGGCGGTCCGTGAGACCCTTGAGTCATTACTGACCGCCGACGGAAAGCCGCGTAGTGACCGCCACGGACCGCTCCATCGAGCTCATCAAGACCGCCGCGCAGGCGGCCGCAGACAAGCTCGCGCACGACATCATCGCCTACGACGTGAGCGATGTGCTCTCGATCACCGACGCCTTCCTGCTGGCGTCCGCCCCGAACGACCGCCAGGTCAAGTCGATCGTCGACGAGATCGAGGAGCGCCTGAGCAAGGAGCTCGGCGTCAAGCCGGTGCGCCGCGAGGGCGACCGCGAGGCCCGCTGGGTCCTGCTCGACTACGTCGACATCGTGGTGCACGTCCAGCACAGCGAGGAGCGTGTCTTCTACGCCCTCGAGCGCCTGTGGAAGGACTGCCCCGAGCTGGACCTCCCCGAGGAGGCTAAGGCGACCCGCGGCAAGGGTGCCGAGCACGCCAAGTTCCAGGCCGAGGAGGACTCCGCCGAACTGGAGGAGCTGCGGTGACCGGTGGGGCCGAGAAGAGGCCGGGCGCGGAGAGCGGCGGCAGGCCGGGCCGTGGCCGCCGCCTCATCCTCTGGAGGCACGGCCAGACCTCGTGGAACGTGGAGCGCCGGTTCCAGGGCACCACGGACGTCGCGCTGACCGAGACGGGTGTCGGGCAGGCCAGGCGTGCCGCCCGGCTGCTCGCCTCGCTGAAGCCGGACGCCATCGTCGCCTCGGATCTCCAGCGGGCCGCGAACACGGCCGCCGAGCTGGCCGCGCTGACCGGTCTCGAGGTCACGCACGACGAGGGCCTGCGGGAGACCTACGCGGGCGTCTGGCAGGGCCTGACGCACGAGGAGATCATCGCCCGCCACGGCGAGGAGTACGCCGCGTGGAAGCGCGGTGAGGCGGTCCGCCGCGGCGGGGGCGAGCTGGAGAGCGAGGTCGCCGACCGCGCCGCCCCCGTGGTGCTGCGGCACGCGGAGAAGCTCCCCGACGACGGCACGCTCGTCGTGGTCAGCCACGGTGGCACGATCCGCACCACCATCGGCCGTCTGCTCGGCCTGGAGTCCCAGCACTGGGAGAGCCTCGGCGGGCTGTCCAACTGCTGCTGGTCCGTCCTCGGCGAGGGCGCCCGCGGCTGGCGGCTCCTGGAGCACAACGCCGGCACACTGCCCGAACCGGTGCTCGGCGACGACGACTGAGCGGTGCTCGAGAAGGCCTCCGTCCGGTCCCCCGGGCCCGGACGGACCGGATTTCACTTTCCGGCTGGTCGCAGGCTAAAGTTCTTCTTGTTCGGCCCGCAGGGCGGGAAGAACGCAAGGGGCTATAGCTCAGTTGGTAGAGCGCCTGCATGGCATGCAGGAGGTCAGGAGTTCAATTCTCCTTAGCTCCACAGATCGACTCCCTTTCGAGTTCTCGAAGAGTCGATGATCGCTTGTGAAGATCCCGTCCCCGACAGGGGGCGGGATTTTTCGTTGTTCTTCGCTTGAGTCGGTTGGCGCCGCCGGGCGTATATCTCTGCGGGCACCCTCCTGGCATGCACGTATGCGCGGGCCGTGACGGCCGCGCCGGGTGCCGTGTCCGGACTGGTACGAAGGCGTCGCTGACCGTATTGCCGCTGCCGTGGCAGAATCAAACGGCCGGAAGGGGGCGCGGCCCGACGGGAGGGAGAACCGATGCCTGCCAGCATCCTCGAGGAGGTCGACGATCTCCCCGAAGCGGTACTGACCCGGAAGCCAGCCACCCTCCTCGACTGCCCGTCCTGCGGATCGCTCCACATCGCCCAGGTTCTCGGCGACAACGGCGGGATCTCCTACGTGTGCACGGCCTGCGGCCACAGCTGGAGCTGATCGATGGGTGCACACAGGCGGAAGTGCGATTGGTGCGGCAGTGGTACGCCGATCGTCCGCGACATGGAGCCGGTCAACCACGACTACCAGTACTGGTGCGAGGAGTGCGCGCGGGCGCTGATCATAAAAGGCGACCCGATCGAGACGTATCGGGAGCTGGAGGGCGAGCCGATCTACGGGCGGCTCCTCGACGAGCACTGCACCCTCAAGCGGTTCTACTCGTTCGCCACGGCCTGACCGGGGAGTGCTCGACCCCGGTCACCGAATCCGACATATGGCCTCAATCGGAGCGTACGGGAAACGATTTGGTGGTTCCCCAGGGGGACCGTGTAATGTTGGCGTCGCCGCCGGGGAAACCGGGCGGAACGACCGAGAAGCGGTTTCACCGCTGGTCGCGAGGGGCTATAGCTCAGTTGGTAGAGCGCCTGCATGGCATGCAGGAGGTCAGGAGTTCAATTCTCCTTAGCTCCACAGCAGTTGAAAGCGGGCCACCCGGATCGGGTGGCCCGCTTCTTCGTGTTCGGCGTCCGTGTTCGGAGTCCGCGTCCGGTTCCCGATTCAGCGTCCTCGCGTGCTCATCGGCCGCTGCCCAGCGCGCGGCGGCCGCGCCCCTGGGAGAGCACGGGCAGGTTGTTGCGTGCCGGCGCGGCGGACCGGGTGTCCTCCTCCAGGCGCAGGGCGAGCGCCGGACAGCGTCGTACCGCCCGCAGGGCCTTCGCCTCGGCGTAGCGCGGCACGGCGGCCTGCGCGACCGTCGGGAAGCCGTCGGCGCCCAGTTCGAAGACCTCGGGGAGGATGTCGGCGCACAGCCCGTGCCCGCGGCACAGCGTCCAGTCGACGAAGATCTTCTGGCGGCTGGCGCCCGTGTCCGGCTCGCCCTGGCCGCCCGGGATGCCCGTCGGCTCCCTGCCGCCCTCGAAGAGCGGCAGAACGCCCTCCACGGGCCGTCCGCAGCCGTTTCCGAGGACATGGGCGGCCAGGTCGTCCGTGAACGCCTTGAGGGTCGACTCGATGAACATCGCCGAGCCGTCCGGGTGGGAGCACGCGCCGCGCCTCTTCACGGACTTGGCGACCTGCTTCACGGCCTCCAGGGCCGCGGGGCCACCGCCGTTGAGGATGTCCTCCAGGCCGCGGGCCGCGGCCGGCAGGCCGAGATAGCAGGGGCCGCACTGTCCCGCGCTCTCCTCGGCCAGCCACTGGGCCACCCGCAGCGATTCGCCGAGGGGGCAGGTCTGCTGGGTGATCGGCATGATCGCGCCGGCGCCGAGCGCGCCGCCCACCGCGGCCAGGTTGTCGCGCGAGACGATCGCCTCGTTGACCGCCGCGGCGTCCAGCCACTTGCCGTGGTAGCCGCCGGTCAGCACGCCCTGCGGCATCGGCGGGGCGCCGGCCAACTGGAGGACGTACCGCAGCGGCACGCCCGTGGGGACCTCGATCACCATGGGGCGCGCGACCGCGCCCGAGACGGTGAGCATGACGGTGCCGGGCTCGTCGTACAGGCCCGTGTTGCGGTAGCGGTCGGGGCCGATGCGGGCGGCGATGGCCAGCTGGGCGAACGTCTCCGCGTTCGACAGCAGGGTGGGCGCACCGCCCACGCCGCTCTGGGACGCGCTGATCTTGCGGCCCGGCGGGATGGCCGGCCCGCCGTCGATCGACCGGACCAGTGAGGCGGCGGCCCCGGTCACCATCCGGACCGGGTTGCGCTGCACGCGTGCGCGCAGCGGCGACCCGCGCCGGTTGCTCAGGCCACGCTCGGCCAGCGCGGCCTCCATGGAGCGCTGTGTCGACTCGCGGGTCACACCGATCACGAGCGTGCGCGCCCCCATGGCCTCCGCGGCCAGCAGGGCGCCGTCCAGGATGAGGTGCGGGGCACGGTTGATGAGCACCGTGTCCTTGCGGCAGGCCGGTTCGTCCTCGCTTCCGTTGACGACGACCACCGGGCGGATGCCCTTCTTGATGGCCGATTCGGCGACCGAGCGCAGTTTCTTGGCGAAGGGGAAGCCGGCGCCGCCGCGCCCCTTCAGGGAGATCGCCTCGGCGAGTCCCGCGAGCTGTTCGCCGCCCATCGGTTCGAGCGGACCGTGCACCTTCAGGTGCATGGGCAGATCAAGACGTTCAACCAGGTCGAAACCCGACGTGAGCTGCGGAAGTCCGACGACGCGGACCTCCGGGACGTCGGGCAGGGCCTCGTTCACTTAAAGCCTCCGGAAGGGGCGTTCCATGATTCACCGGAGCCAGGAGCGTCGAAGGCGCCCGGCGGTACGTCAGGCGTGGGACCGCTGTCGTACGTGTCATTGGTGTTGTACGTGCGATAAGCGGCGTTCGACTCACCGGTGTCGTACACGTCACTCATGCCGTACGCGTCGACGGCCGGATTGTCATAGACCGGGATGTTGTATCCGGTGTCGGCCAGCGGGTCGTACGCCGACTGCGGGGCCTCACCGACGGGGGGCGGCGAGGGGATGGGCCAACTGCCCGACGTGCTGCCGGTGTCGACGCGGGGGAACATCTCGGTCGGCTGCATGGCGAGCGGCATCTGGAACTGTTGCGTCCCGCCGACCCCGGAGCCGTCGCCGCCGGGGGTGGACACGGCCCGGTAGGCCGCGGCGAATCCGTTCGTGCCCGCGTTCGTCGCGTTGGGGTCCGCGGCGGTCTCGTACGGCGCGGAGGGGGAGTCCGTGCGCTGGGAGGGGACGAAGTTGCCGCCCACGGGCGGCCGGGCGGAGCGCGCCGAGAAGCCGGGCAGCGGGGCCTCCGCGTTGGCCGCGCGGGACGCGTCGAGGTCCTCGCGGAAGTCGCGGGCGCCGGGGCCGTTGTTGTTGCCCATGAGCGTCAGGACGCGGGCCGCGACCTTGCGCTTGACGGGTGCGGGCGCCGCCCGCAGGGCCAGCGCGCCCATGACGGCGACGAGGCACAGGCTGTAGAGGATGGTGAAGATCGGCTTCGCCTGTCGACCCGCGTAGAGCCCGTGGATCAGCGCTGCGCACCAGGCGGGGTAGGCCAGCATGTGCACCGCGCGCCAGCGGGCCGCGATCGGTGCCGGGGAGGCGAAGGCGCTGCGCAGCGCACCGGTGATCGCGGTGAAGACCATGAGCAGCGCGGCCAGCGAGCCGAAGCCGATGAGGCCGGCCGTGCCGGTGACGCCGAGGCCGAAGGGGACGAGAGCGGCGAGCAGGGTGGTGTGGTCGAGCGCCAGCTTGACCGTGATGTGCAGCAGCAGGAAGGCGACGGAGGAGACGGCGGTGGTCCGGTGCACGGCCTGTGCGACCAGCCGCTGGCGGGTGTTCAGGAAGATCCGGTCGGTGGCGACGAGGCCCCAGATCACCGAGCACGACAGAGCGACCAGCGACAGCACGCCGGCACCGAAGTTCAGGAAGTCACGGACTCCATTGCCTCCCACCAGGACGACCACGGGGATGAGGAGAAGGGCGGCAGCACTGGCCGCCCCGTAGGCCGAACGGCCCGCTCGGGGAAGCGAGCTGTTGTTGCGACGAGGGTTCATGGAGGGTTACTCCCAAGGGTTCGGGGAAGCGGTCCCGAAGCCGCACTCTAGGTCGAGAGATACGGGCGAGTTCGAGGTTTGAGTTATTGCGTTGTTACCAAAGGGCAATGAGGTCTTTGTGTTGTCCCCTGGTGTCCGTTACGCGAAGTAAGATTTGAACTTTGTTCAGCTTTTTCGGTGCTCGGAGCGGGTGGCACGGAGTGCCGGGCGGCACCGAAAGCTCGTCGCGGCCCGCGCGGGCGCTGCGGTACCCTGACGCCATGCGTGCCGTACGCCTTCTGCTTAGCGAGCCGCGCTGATCAGTCCCGAACCACTGACGAATCGTGGTCGGAATCGGCGCGGCGTCCCCTCCTGTGCGAGGGGCTTTTTCATTTCCTGAGTGTCAGCCGCTGGCAGAGACGATCGATGGAGCTTTGAGGATCATGAGCGAGACGAACACCGCTGCCACCGCCGAAGTGGCCGCGCCGCACCGCTACACGGCCGCCCTGGCGGCCGACATCGAGGCACGCTGGCAGGACTTCTGGGACGCCGAGGGCACGTACGAGGCACCGAACCCCGTCGGGGACCTGGCCGGTGATCCCGAGCTGGTGGCCAAGCCCAAGAAGTTCATCATGGACATGTTCCCGTACCCCTCCGGTGCGGGCCTGCACGTCGGGCACCCGCTGGGCTACATCGCCACCGACGTCTTCGCCCGCTTCCAGCGCATGACCGGCCACAACGTCCTGCACACCCTGGGCTTCGACGCCTTCGGCCTGCCCGCCGAGCAGTACGCCGTGCAGACCGGCACGCACCCGCGCGTGTCCACCGAGGCCAACATGGAGAACATGAAGGTCCAGCTGCGCGCGCTGGGCCTGGGCCACGACAAGCGCCGGTCGTTCGCCACGATCGACCCCGAGTACTACAAGTGGACCCAGTGGATCTTCCTGCAGATCTTCAACTCCTGGTACGACGACGAGGCCGCCAAGGCCCGTCCGATCGCCGAGCTGGTCGCGCAGTTCGAGTCCGGTGAACGCGGCGTCGGCGGCGACCGCTCCTGGAACGAGCTGAACGCCGCCGAGCGCGCCGACGTCCTGAGCGAGTACCGCCTGGCGTACGCCTCCGAAGCCCCGGTCAACTGGTGCCCCGGTCTGGGCACCGTCCTGGCCAACGAGGAGGTCACCGCCGACGGCCGTTCCGAGCGCGGCAACTTCCCCGTCTTCAAGGCCAAGCTGCGCCAGTGGAACATGCGCATCACCGCCTACGCGGACCGCCTGCTGGACGACCTGGACGGCCTGGACTGGCCCGAGGCCATCAAGCTGCAGCAGCGCAACTGGATCGGCCGCTCCGAGGGCGCCCGCGTCGACTTCCCCGTCGACGGCGAGGCCATCACGGTCTTCACCACCCGCCAGGACACCCTGTTCGGCGCCACCTACATGGTGCTGGCGCCCGAGCACCCGCTGGTCGAGAAGTTCACACCGGCCGCCTGGCCCGAGGGCACCCACGACGCGTGGACCGGCGGCCACGCGACGCCCACCGAGGCCGTCGCCGCCTACCGCGCGCAGGCCGCCTCGAAGTCCGACGTCGAGCGGCAGGCCGAGGCCAAGGACAAGACCGGAGTCTTCACCGGCGCCTTCGCGACCAACCCGGTCAACGGCGAGCAGGTCCCCGTCTTCATCGCCGACTACGTGCTGATGGGCTACGGCACCGGCGCGATCATGGCCGTCCCCGCGCACGACACCCGCGACTTCGCCTTCGCGCGCGCCTTCGACCTGCCCGTGCGCTGCGTGGTCGAGCCCTCGGACGACCGCGGCACCGACGCCTCCACCTGGGACGACGCCTTCGCCTCGTACGACGCGAAGATCGTCAACTCCGCCGGCGACGAGATCTCCCTGGATGGCCTGGGCGTCGTCGACGCCAAGGCGCGCATCACCGAGTGGCTGGAGCGCCGCGGCATCGGCCGGGGCACCGTCAACTTCCGGCTGCGCGACTGGCTGTTCAGCCGCCAGCGCTACTGGGGCGAGCCCTTCCCGATCGTCTACGACGAGGACGGCGTCGCCCACCCGCTGCCCGAGTCGATGCTGCCCCTGGAGCTGCCGGAGGTCGAGGACTACTCGCCGCGCACCTTCGACCCCGACGACGCGGACACGTCCCCGGAGACCCCGCTGTCCCGCAACGCGGACTGGGTCAACGTCACCCTGGACCTGGGCGACGGCCGCGGCCCGCAGAAGTACCGCCGCGAGACCAACACCATGCCCAACTGGGCCGGTTCCTGCTGGTACGAGCTGCGCTACCTGGACCCGCACAACGACCGGAAGCTGGTCGACCCGGTCGTCGAGCAGTACTGGATGGGCCCGCGCGAGGGCCAGCCGACCGGCGGCGTCGACCTGTACGTCGGCGGCGCCGAGCACGCCGTGCTGCACCTGCTGTACGCCCGCTTCTGGTCCAAGGTCCTGTTCGACCTGGGCCACGTGTCCTCGGCCGAACCGTTCCACAGGCTGTTCAACCAGGGCATGATCCAGGCCTTCGTGTACCGCGACAGCCGCGGCATCGCCGTACCGGCCGCCGAGGTGGAGGAGCGCGACGGCGCCTACTACCACCAGGGCGAGAAGGTCTCCCGGCTGCTGGGCAAGATGGGCAAGTCCCTGAAGAACGCGGTCACTCCGGACGAGATCTGCGCCGAGTACGGCGCGGACACCCTGCGCCTGTACGAGATGGCGATGGGCCCCCTGGACGTGTCCCGCCCCTGGGACACGCGCGCGGTGGTCGGCCAGTACCGCCTGCTGCAGCGGCTGTGGCGCAACGTCGTCGACGAGGCGACCGGCGAGGTCACCGTCGTCGACACCGCCGAGGCCGAGGTCGACGAGAGCACCCTGCGGGCCCTGCACAAGGCCATCGACGGCGTACGCCAGGACCTGGAGGGCATGCGGTTCAACACCGCCATCGCCAAGGTCACCGAGCTGAACAACCACCTGACCAAGGTGGGCGGCCCGGTCGCCCGCCCGGTCGCCGAGGCCCTGGTCCTGATGGTCGCGCCGCTGGCCCCGCACATCGCCGAGGAACTGTGGCGCAGGCTGGGCCACACCGAGTCGGTCGTCCACCAGGACTTCCCGGTCGCCGACCCGGCGTACGTCGTGGACGAGACCGTGACCTGCGTCGTGCAGGTCAAGGGCAAGGTCAAGGCCCGCCTGGAGGTCTCCCCGGCGATCTCCGACGAGGAGCTGGAGAAGGTGGCACTGGCCGACGAGAAGGTCGTCGCGGCACTGGGCGGCGCGGGGATCCGCAAGGTCGTCGTACGCGCGCCGAAGCTGGTCAACATCGTCACCGCCTAGCCGGACGGCTTCGTCGGCGCGGCTCGGGGTAGTCCCCTACGGGCAGGTTCGGGGTTCTTCTGGAACTCCGAACCTGCCCGCAGCGTTTACCGTTGAGAGCGCGGCCACGACTGCCGCGACCGGTCCGAGGAGGAGTGTGATGGGAACAGTGATCACCGTGATCGCCCTGCTCTTCCTGCTGTTCGTGGTGCTGGGCGCGTACGCGACGGTGAAGGTCGTCGGTGCCGCCAAGCGCGGCGTCGACCGCACGATCACGCAGGCCCGCCGCACCGTCGAGGACCATACCCTGCGTGCGAAGACCTTCACCCAGTTCGGCCCCCAGGGCGAGCTGGCCCAGCTCCGCCTGAAGCTGCGCACCTCGATGCGGGCCACCCAGGAGGCCCTCCAGGCGAGCGTGGCGGAGGACGAGTCCCTCAAGGAGTCCCTGAGCCTCTTCGAGCGGCTCAGCGCACACGGACACGAGCTGGACGCCGAGCTGAAGCGTCTGGAGGCCGAGCCCGACCGGGGCGCGCTGGCCACCCGGCTGCCCGGACTGCGCGAGCGCACCGAGCGGATCACGCGGTCGGCGGACTCGCTGCGCTGGGCCGCCCGTGACCGGGCGCACCGCTTCGCGGGCGACGACCTGGACACCCTGAGCAGCCAGATCGACATGGAGGCCGGAGCGCTGCGGCACTGGACGAAGGAGCCGGGACCCGCCACGTCCTGGCCCGACGCCCCCGCCGCGGACGCCGGCACCGCCGGCGGACAGACCTGGCCGGAGACCCCGCGGTCCCGCGCGGCGGAGCAGCCGACGCGCTCGGCCATCACGCCGCCGGGCCAACGCCCCACCTATCCCTGGCAGAAGAAGCCCCGCCCCGAGAGCACCACGTGATCGGGTCGCTCCGGTCACAGGCGCCAGGGGCCGGGCTGCCGCCCACCCGTCCCGACAGGTAACCTCCAGCTCATGTCCCGCCATGTCGCGATCGTCACCGATTCCACGGCCTACCTGCCGACGCGGACGATGGAGCGCCACGGCATCACAGCGGTCCCACTGACCGTCGTCCTCGGTGACCAGGCGCTCGAAGAAGGCACCGAGATCTCGGCCCGCTCCCTGGCCCAGGCGCTCCAGAAGCGCCGTCCCGTCACGACCTCCCGGCCGAGTCCCGAGATGTTCGCCGAGACCTATCGCCGGGTCGCCGCGTCCGGCGCCACCGGCATCGTCTCCCTGCACCTGTCCTCGGAGTTCTCCGGCACCTACGACGCCGCCGTGCTCGCCGGGCGGGAGGCGCCGGTGCCGGTGCGGGTGGTCGACACCGGGATGGTCGCGATGGCCCTCGGATTCTGCGCACTGGCCGCCGCCGAGTCGGCCGAGGCGGGCGGCACCGTCGACGACGCGGTGACGGCGGCCGAGAAGCGGGCCGCGGGCATGTCCGCGTTCTTCTACGTCGACACCCTCGACTACCTCCGCCGCGGCGGCCGGATCGGCGCCGCGCAGGCCCTGCTGGGGTCCGCGCTCGCCGTGAAGCCGCTGCTCCAGCTCGACGACGGCCGCATCGAACTCCTCGAAAAGGTCCGCACGGCGTCCAAGGCCATCGCCCGCCTGGAGGAGATCGTCGCGGACCGTGCCGGCAGCGCCCAGGTCGACATCGCCGTCCACCACCTGGCGGCCCCGGAGCGGGCGTCGGCCCTCGCGGACCGGCTGCGCGCCCGTGTGCCCGGCCTCGTCGAACTGCACGTGAGCGAGGTGGGTGCGGTGATCGGGGCGCACACCGGACCCGGGCTGCTCGCGGCGGTCGTCTCGCCCCGCTGACGCACCCGACCCCTTCGCCGCGGCACCCGACCCCTTCGCCGAGGCTCCCGGCCCCTGGTTGCGGCGGACTCCACCGGGCCGGCTTGCCCGCGGCGCGTCCGACCCGGCCGGCGTCCGTGTGAGTGACGGAGATATCCACAAGTGGGCCGTCGTCCACCGGAATTGAGCAAGATCATCGCGAGAGGGCCGGGTTGCCGGATCCTCGCCGCATGGCACTTCGATCGAGCTCACGCACCGCGACACCGACCAGCGGCCCGGGCCGCGGCCCCGTCTCCGACGGCCGCAGCCGCCACCGCCGCAACCCACGAAGCCGCACGCACCGCCACGAGGCGTCGGCGGCTGCCCTGCGCCTGCGCGCGGAGGCACTTCTCGCGGAACGGATCACGGGCCGCGGGGAGTTGGGCAACGATCCGCCGGGGCTGGATCGGGATGTGGGGGGCGGGCCGGGAGCGCCGGGGGGCTTGGTGGGACCGCCCGGGCGGGAGGGTCCCGAGGGCGTGGAGGGCTGGAGGAAACCGGAGGACCTGAGGGGACCGCGGCCTCCGCGAGGGAGCACCGTGCGGGGGAGGGGGCTGCTGGGTGATGGCGGCTGGCTTCGGCTTCGGGAGAGCGCTGGGGTTCTTCAGGACGAGCGGGGCGAACATTCGGGGCGTCGCGCTGAGGGCTTCCTTGCCGGGCACGGAGCCGCGGCGGGTGCTGCAGGAGGGGAGCGTCATGCGGCGCTGAGTGCGCCCGCGCGACAGGACCTCCAAGGAGTGGGGGCGTATGCCGAGTGGCAGCTCCGGGCGCGCGCTGCGTCGTTACGACCTCACTCGGCCCGAGCGGGTTCGGGGGAGGGGACCATGGGTGAGTGGGGCCCGGGCGCTCGGTCTCGCGCCGGGGCCGCCGGTCGCTCGGGCGCCGAGGCCGACCTGCTTGCGGACGTGCGGTCCGACGTGCCGTCCCGCCCGCACTCCGACCCGCACCGCGACCTGGGCTCCGAATCACGGTTCCCGTCGCGTCTCGACGCGGCGCCGAGCCCGGAGGACGGCGCCGCTGTCCGTGCCGGTGCCGGTGCCGGCGCCGGTGCGTGGCGGGAGCGGGTCGGGCCGGCTGTGCGGGAGAGGTTGCCGTTGTGGCTCCAGTCGCGGTGCGGTCTTGAGCGCAGGAGCGTGGCCGCGCTGACCGTGCTGCTGGTCGCGGCGGCCGTCTTCGCCGTTCAGCACTTCTGGGCCGGCAGGCCGCAGCCGGTGCGTGCCCCCGAGGTGGTGCGGGCGGCGGCGCCGTTCGGAGGCAAGGGCGGGGAGCGCCAACAGCCGGGTACGGCACGGGGAGCGGGTGCCTCGACCGGAGCCTCGGGACCCGTCGGTGTCGCCGGGAGCCGGATCGTCGTCGACGTCGGCGGCAAGGTGCGGGCCCCCGGGCTCCAACGGCTGCCGACGGGCTCCCGGGTGGAGGATGCCCTGCGGGCGGCCGGCGGGGTGCGGCCCGGCACGGACACCGGCGGGCTCAACCGGGCACGTCTGCTGGTGGACGGGGAGCAGATCGTGGTCGGAGCGTCGGCGCCCCCACCCGGGGCGGGGCTCGCCGGGGCGGGGTCGAGTGGGGCGGGTTCGGCCGGGCCGGGAGGAGGCGTGGCCGGTGCCGCGCCCTCCGCCCCGATCGTCCTCAGCACGGCCACGGTCGACCAGCTCGACACCCTGCCCGGCGTCGGCCCCGTGCTGGCCCGGCACATCATCGACTACCGCACGGCGCACGGCGGCTTCCGCTCGGTCGACGAACTCCGCGAGGTGAACGGAATCGGCGACCGCCGCTTCTCGGACCTCCGCGATCTGGTGCGGCCATGAGTGATTCGGGAGGGAGGGGCGGCGGGAGCGGCGCCGGGTCGGCGCCTGACGCTCCGCCGGTCGGACCGTTGCCGGGTACGCCCTCGGTCGGGTCGGCGACGAGCGCGGGGCACGTGGGTCCGGCGGGCAGCGGGCAGACACCACGCGCCGCGGGCCGCAGGTCCGTTCACGCCGACTCCGGGAAGAGGCTGGGCGCCGCGCACCCTCGGGTGGAGGGGCCGGTGGACCTCCGGCTCGTGCCGCCTGCCCTCGCGGTCTGGGTGACCGCCGCCGTGCTGGTGGGGGCGTCACCGGGGTGGGTCACGGGCGTGGCCGTGGTGTCCCTGATGGCCGGAGCCGTTCTGTTGTCGGTCGGGCGGCCCGGTGCGCGTTCGGCGGCGCGGGGCGACCCCGCCGGGGCGCTCGGCGATTCCGTGCGCCGACGCGGGGGGCCTGTGGCCCGGCGGCGTGGGGGAGCGCGGCCGGGTGCGTGGCCCCGGGTGTCCGCGGCCGCCGTGCTGCTCTGTGTCGCCGCGGCCGCGGCCTCCGCGGGGCTGCACGGGGCGGACGTCCGCCGTGGCCCTGTGCCCGCGCTCGCGAAGAGGTTCGCCCCTGTGACGGCCGACGTGGAGGTCACCTCCGACCCACGGTTCACCCGGCCCCGGATCACCGGGGACCACATGGCGCCGACGGCGCTGCTCTTCGACGCGCGGGTCAGGAGGATCGTCGAGGCCGACGGCAGGGTGCTCGCCACCCGGACGCCGGTGCTGGTGATCGTCGACGCGCGCTCGCGGAGCGGCCCGGCCCGGGGGTCCGGTGAACGGTCACCCTGGTTGTCGTTGTTGCCGTCCACGCGGGTGCGGGTGGCGGCGCGGGTCGTCCCCGCCCTCTCCGGCGGGGGCGACATCGCGGCGGTGCTGCGGGTGCGCGGGAGCGCCCCGCCGGAGGTGGTGGGGGAGCCGTCCGGGCCGCAGCGGTTCGCCGGACGGCTCCGGGAGGGGCTGCGCGAGGCGACCGACGGTCTGGAGACGGACGCGCGGGCGCTGCTGCCGGGCCTGGTCGTCGGGGACACCGCACGGGTCGCACCGGAGCTGGACGAGGCCTTCAAGGCGACCGACCTCACCCACCTCCTCGCCGTCAGCGGCGGCAACTTCACGATTCTGCTCGCCCTGTTCATCGGCCCGGCGGGGCTCGCCCAGCGGGTGGAGCGGCGCGGACTCGCACCCCGCCTCGGTGTCCCGCTCCGGGCGACCGCCCTGCTCGGCGGTGCGCTCACGCTCGCCTTCGTGATCGTGTGCCGGCCGGATCCGAGCGTGCTGCGCGCGGCGGCCTGCGGATCGATCGCGCTCCTCGCCATCGCGACGGGGCGCCGCAGATCGCTGATCCCGGCGCTGGCCACCGCGGTGCTGCTGCTGGTGCTGTACGACCCCTGGCTGTCCCGCAGTTACGGATTCCTGCTGTCGGTGCTCGCCACCGGCGCCCTGCTGACGGTCGCCCCACGCTGGAGTGCGGCGTTGCGTCGGCGCCGGGTGCCTCCCCGGTTGGCGGAGGCACTCGCCGCCGCCGCCGCGGCGCAGGCTCTGTGCGCACCCGTGGTCGCCCTGTTGTCGGCGCGGGTGAGTCTGGTGGCGGTGCCGTGCAATCTGCTCGCGGAGTTCGCGGTCGCGCCGGCCACGGTGCTCGGCTTCGGGACACTGGCGACCGCCTCCGTGGCGATGCCGGTGGCCAAGGTCTTCGCGTGGTGCGCCAGTTGGCCCGCCCGGTGGATCGCGGACATCGCGCGCACGGGCGCGGCCCTGCCCGGTGGGGGAGTGGACTGGCCCGGCAGTTGGGCGGGCGCCGGTCTGCTGGCCCTTGTCACGGTGGTCGTCGTGCTCGTGGGGCGGAGACTGCTGCGGCATCCCTGGTTGAGCGGTGCCTGCCTGGTGGTGTTCCTGCTGGCCGTGGTGCAGCCGCCGCCGTTGACGAGGGTGATCACCGGGTGGCCGCCACCCGGCTGGCGGCTCGCGATGTGCGACGTGGGACAGGGGGACGCGACGGTGCTGGCCGCGGGTGACGGCAGCGCCGTGGTGGTGGACGCCGGTCCGGACCCGGTCGCGGTCGACCGCTGTCTGAGCACCCTCGGCGTCACCAGGATCCCGCTCGTCGTGCTCACGCACTTCCACGCCGACCATGTCGCGGGACTGCCGGGCGTACTCGACGGGCGGTCGGTGGGCGCGATCGAGACAACAGGGTTCGAAGAACCGCCGGATCAGGCCGAGTTCGTGCGGCGGGAGGCGGCCGCGCGGCACATCCCCGTGACCCGGGCCGTGGCCGGGGAGCGGCGGCGCACCGGCACCCTCGACTGGCAGGTGCTGTGGCCGCCACCGGCTCCGGCCCCGACGCCCGACGGTCCGAACGACGCGAGCGTCGCCCTGCTCGTCCGGACGGCCGGGCTGCGGCTGCTGTTGCTCGGAGACCTCGAACCACCCGCGCAGCAGGCCCTGTTGAGGTCGCCGGCAGCCTTGGAGCTGGGCGACGTGGACGTTCTCAAGGTCGCCCATCACGGCTCCGCCTACCAGGATCCCGAGCTCATACGCCGGGCGGCGCCGCGTCTCGCGCTCATCTCCTGCGGCCGGCACAACGTCTACGGGCATCCCGCCCCGAGCACGGTGGAGGCGCTGCGGGCCGGGGGCGCGGTGGTGCTGCGGACCGACGAGGACGGGTCGCTCGCCGTCACGGGTGCGGGCGGGGCCCTGAGTGTGGCGGGACACTGAGGTCATGAATTCCGCACAGGCCGACGCCTACCTCCGCCGCATCGGGGCTCAGCACCCCGCGTGGCCCACGTCCGACGTGCTGCGCGAGCTTCAGCTGCGCCACCTGAGGACGGTGCCGTTCGAGAACCTGTCGATCCACCTCGGTGAGGAGATCGTGCTGGACGAGAAGAGGCTGCTCGACAAGCTGGTGGGCGCGCGCAGAGGGGGTTTCTGCTACGAACTGAACGGCGCCTTCGGGGCGTTGCTGAGCTCGCTCGGTTTCGACGTGACGCTGCTCGCGGCGCGGGTGTACGGGGACGACGGGAAGCTCGGGATTCCCTACGACCATCTCGCGCTGCGGGTGCGCACGGTGGACGGGGGCGACTGGATCACCGACGTCGGGTTCGGGGCGCACAGCCACCATCCGCTGGCCTTCGGGGAGCGGGGCGAACAGCGGGATCCGGGCGGGGTGTTCGGGGTCGTCGAGGCCGGGCCGGACGCGGCCGGGGTGCGGGGCGCCGGCGACGGCCGGGAGAGCAAGGACCTGGACGTCGTCCTCGGCGGCAAGCGCCAGTACCGGCTGGAGATGCGGCCGCGGGTGCTGGAGGACTTCGTCGTCGGGGCCTGGTGGCACAGCACGTCGGCGCTCTCGCACTTCGCCCGCTCGCTGGTCTGCTCGCGGGTCACGAAGGACGGGGGGCGGATCACGCTCAGCGGCAGGAAGTTCACGGTGACGTCCTCGGACGGGACGAAGGAGGTGACCGAGGTCGCCACGGACGAGGAGGTGCTGGCGGTGTACCGGGAGCGCTTCGGTATCGAGCTGGACCGGGTGCCGGAGGTCAGGTCGGCGGGGTGACTCCCGTTCCCGGCCCCGTTCCCGGTCCCGTCGTGGGCCCCGTTCTCGGCCCCCGCGCCTCCGAAAACCGCCCCGGGGACGGGTGGCGTCGGGCGTACCGGAAAATGTCCGTGTGAGCGAAGTGAGACATGTGCTGGTGCTGCCCGACCGTGATGCCGCGGAAGAGGCGGCGGAGGCCGTCGGGGACAGGTTCGGACTGCACGAGGAGCCGCAGCTCGTCCGGGACGCGCTGGCCGGCGAGGACGACGCCGAGGACGCGCAGTGGCTCGTCGTCCTGGCGGACGCCGACGGGCGGCTGGACCCGAAGGAGCTGGACGAGTTCGCGGCGGAGTGGGACGGCTGGCGCGAGGAGCCGTAGCCCCGGGCGGCCGGGTGCCCTCGGCGCCCTGGCTCTGTCCTGCCGGTCGTGCACGGCACCTGGGGCAGGGTGGCTGTTCGCCGTTCCGGGATCGGTCTCCCGGGGGGCGGGGAGGGGGCCGGGGCGTGTGGGGCGGTGGGAGCGTGGGGTCGGTTGTCGGCGGCGCGTGGGATGCTTTCGGGGATGGCCAAGAAGACCGCACAAGACGACCCCCTCGCCCCTGTCACGCTCGCCGTGGGCCAGGAGGACCTCCTGCTCGACCGTGCCGTGCAGGAGGTGGTGGCCGCGGCCCGGGCCGCCGACGCCGACACGGACGTACGGGACCTCACCTCGGACCAGTTGCAGCCCGGCACGCTCAACGAGCTGACGAGCCCCTCGCTCTTCGCCGAGCGCAAGGTCGTGGTCGTACGCAACGCGCAGGATCTGTCGGCGGACACGATCAAGGACGTCAAGACGTATCTCGGGGCGCCCGCCGAGGAGATCACCCTGGTGCTGCTGCACGCGGGCGGTGCCAAGGGCAAGGGGCTGCTGGACGCCGCGCGCAAGGCGGGGGCGCGGGAGGTCGCGTGCCCCAAGATGACGAAGCCGGCGGACCGGCTGGGGTTCGTGCGGAGCGAGTTCCGGGTGCTGGGCCGCTCGGCCACGCCGGAGGCCTGTCAGGCGCTGGTCGACTCCATCGGGAGCGACCTGCGGGAGCTGGCGTCGGCGGTGACCCAGCTGACCGCGGACGTCGAGGGGACGATCGACGAAGCGGTCGTCGGGCGCTACTACACGGGGCGCGCCGAGGCATCCAGCTTCACGGTGGCCGACCGGGCCGTCGAGGGGCGGGCCGCGGAGGCGCTGGAGGCGTTGCGGTGGTCGCTGTCGACCGGTGTGGCTCCCGTCCTGATCACCAGTGCGCTCGCGCAGGGGGTGCGGGCGATCGGGAAGCTCTCCTCGGCGCGGGGCGGCAGGCCCGCCGATCTCGCCCGTGAGCTGGGGATGCCGCCCTGGAAGATCGACCGGGTCCGGCAGCAGATGCGCGGATGGACGCCGGACGGGGTCTCCGTGGCCCTGCGAGCCGTCGCGGAGGCGGACGCCGGAGTCAAGGGCGGCGGCGACGACCCGGAGTACGCGCTGGAGAAGGCGGTCGTGACGATCGCCCGCGCGGCCCGTTCCCGCCAGGGCTAGGGACGGGACAGGCCATGATCCCCGTCCCACCCTCCTCACCGTACGCCGAAGGCCCCGCTCGTCTCCCGTAGGGGAGGAAGCGGGGCCTTCGGTTCGAGATGGGTGGATCCACGCCCGCGTGGCGAACGCAGATCGTGCGCGGATCCGGGGTGTCGGTCGGGAGCGGGAGAGAGGGCCTGCTCGGGTCCGGCCGACGGTCACGTCAAGTAAGTCAGAGGGTGAGCCCGAGGGGCTCAGCCGACTCAGCCCTTGAGGGCGGCGACCTTCGAAGCAAGCGCCGACTTCTTGTTGGCGGCCTGGTTCTTGTGGATGACGCCCTTCGCGACGGCCTTGTCGAGCTGGCGCGACGCGGCGCGCGTGTACTCGGTGGCCTTCTCGACGTCACCCGCGGCCGAAGCCTCGCGGGCCTTGCGGATCGCGGTCTTCAGGGAAGACTTGACGGCCTTGTTGCGCAGCCGGGCCTTCTCGTTGGTCTTGATCCGCTTGATCTGGGACTTGATGTTCGCCACGAATGAGCCTTTACAGGTTCAGGCAGGCGAGACAGCACGTCTCACCCGCCGTTTGATTTTCTTGGGTGCGTCTCCTGCAGAGAGGGCACGAGACACAGCCACCCAGGCTACCAGTCCCCGTACGACCGGCCCAAACCGGTCTGCCGCCGCCCCCTGGACGGACCCCGGGCCGGACGCGGACACCGGCGCCGGACGCCTCGAACGTGCGGGGCGATCCCCGCTCACACGGCCCAAACCGGTCGCAGCTCCCCACGCGTGGGACGATGGAGCCTACGTATCGATCCGACCCGAGGCGACAGGCGCCTCAAGAGACAGGACCCTGCGTGCCCGCGACCCCTAACAATGCGCCCGAGCCGAGCCGTACCGACCCGGCTCTGCTCCGCAATTTCTGCATCATCGCGCACATCGACCACGGCAAGTCCACTCTCGCCGACCGCATGCTCCAGCTGACCGGGGTGGTTGATCAGCGGCAGATGCGCGCTCAGTACCTCGACCGCATGGACATCGAGCGCGAGCGTGGGATCACGATCAAGTCCCAGGCGGTCCGGCTGCCCTGGGCGCCCTCCGAGGATCCGGGCAGCACCCACATCCTCAACATGATCGACACCCCCGGGCACGTCGACTTCACGTACGAGGTGTCCCGGTCCCTCGCGGCCTGCGAGGGCACGGTCCTGCTGGTCGACGCGGCCCAGGGCATCGAGGCGCAGACTCTCGCCAACCTCTACCTGGCGATGGAGAACGACCTCAAGATCATCCCCGTACTGAACAAGATCGACCTGCCGGCCGCCCAGCCGGAGAAGTTCTCCGAGGAGCTCGCCAACCTCATCGGCTGCGACCCCGAGGACGTCCTCAAGGTCTCGGCCAAGACCGGTCTCGGTGTCGAGGCGCTCCTCGACCGGGTCGTCGCCGAGATCCCGGCCCCGGTCGGCGTCCAGGACGCCCCGGCCCGCGCGATGATCTTCGACTCGGTGTACGACTCGTACCGCGGCGTCGTGACGTACGTGCGTGTCATCGACGGTCAGCTCAACAAGCGTGAGCGCATCCGGATGATGTCCACCGGCGCGACCCACGAGCTGCTGGAGATCGGCGTCTCGGCCCCCGAGATGAAGGCGGCCGACGGGCTCGGTGTCGGTGAGGTCGGCTACATCATCACCGGTGTGAAGGACGTCCGTCAGTCCAAGGTCGGTGACACGATCACCACCCTGCACAAGGGCGCGACCGAGGCCCTCGGCGGGTACAAGGACCCCAAGCCGATGGTCTTCTCGGGCCTGTATCCGCTGGACGGCTCCGACTACCCCGAGCTGCGCGACGCGCTGGACAAGCTCCAGCTGAACGACGCGGCGCTGGTGTACGAGCCGGAGACCTCGGCGGCGCTGGGCTTCGGCTTCCGCGTAGGCTTCCTCGGTCTGCTGCACCTCGACGTGATCCGTGAGCGGCTGGAGCGCGAGTTCGGGCTCGACCTGATCGCGACCGCTCCGAACGTGGTCTACCGCGTCGAGATGGAGGACCGCAGCGAGCACATCGTCACCAACCCGAGCGAGTTCCCCGAGGGCAAGATCGACAAGGTCTTCGAGCCCGTCGTGCGCGCGACCATCCTCGCGCCCTCGGAGTTCATCGGCTCGATCATGGAGCTGTGCCAGACCCGGCGCGGCACCCTGCTCGGCATGGACTACCTCTCCGAGGACCGCGTCGAGATCCGCTACACCCTGCCGCTCGCCGAGATCGTCTTCGACTTCTTCGACCAGCTGAAGTCCAAGACCCGCGGTTACGCCTCGCTGGACTACGAACCCACGGGCGAGCAGACCTCCAGCCTGGTCAAGGTCGACATCCTGCTGCACGGCGACAAGGTGGACGCCTTCTCGGCGGTCACCCACAAGGACCAGGCGTACGCGTACGGTGTCCGGCTGGTCGCCAAGCTGCGCGAGCTGATCCCGCGGCAGGCCTTCGAGGTGCCGATCCAGGCGGCCATCGGCTCCCGGGTCATCGCCCGCGAGACCATCCGCGCCATCCGCAAGGACGTCCTCGCCAAGTGCTACGGCGGTGACATCTCGCGTAAGCGGAAGCTGCTGGAGAAGCAGAAGGAAGGCAAGAAGCGCATGAAGATGGTGGGCTCTGTGGAGGTTCCGCAAGAGGCCTTCATCGCCGTGCTGTCCAGCGACGACAGCGGCGGCGGCGCCAAGGGCAAGAAGTAGTCACCCGGGATGCCGACTTTCAGGGCCCGTCGCGCTTCGGCGCGGCGGGCCCTGTGCTTGTCTGCGGAGTGTGTCCTGGTCGAAGTGGCGGGCCGCCGCCTCTTACGCACCGGCCGGGCGCGTTCTACTCTGATCTCTGCTCGGTAGTTACTCGCGAGTTAAACAACAGCCGCAATTGAGCCAGCCGCAACGCCGCGGGCCCCGGAGGATGTCGTGAGCGACACACAGACCCTGATCGAGAACCGTCCGCCGTCCGTCGCGGCCCTCTTCCTGGAGCGCGTCGCGGCCACACCGGACGCCGAGGCCTACCGCTACCCGGTACCGGCCGCGGGTGACGGCCCCGACGAGTGGAAGTCACTGAGCTGGGGCGAGGCCGCCGAGCGGGTCTTCGCCATCGCCGCCGGTCTCATCGAACTCGGTGTGGAGCCCGAGCAGCGCGTCGCGCTCGCCTCCTCCACCCGGGTCGAGTGGATCCTCGCCGACCTGGGCATCCTGTGCGCCGGCGCGGCCACCACGACCGTGTACCCGCAGACCAACGCCGAGGAGTCGGCGTTCATCCTCTCCGACTCCGCGAGCAGGGTGCTCCTCGCGGAGGACGCCGCCCAGCTCGCCAAGGCTCGGGACAAGCGGGCGGACCTTCCCGAGCTCGGCCACGTCGTGGTCATCGACGGCGAGGGTGTGGAGAGCGACGACTGGGTCCTCACGCTCGCCGACCTGGAGAAGCGCGGCGCCGCCTACCTGGAGAAGCACCCCGAGCTGATCAAGGAGCGCGTCGGCGCGATCACCGCCGACCAGCTCGCCACCCTCATCTACACGTCCGGCACCACCGGCCGCCCCAAGGGTGTCCGGCTGCCGCACGACAACTGGTCGTACATGGCGAAGGCGATCGCCTCCACCGGTCTGGTCGGCCAGGACGACGTGCAGTACCTGTGGCTGCCGCTCGCGCACGTCTTCGGCAAGGTCCTCATCTCCGGCCAGATCGAGGCCGGGCACGTGACCGCCGTCGACGGCCGCGTCGACAAGATCATCGAGAACCTGCCGGTGGTGCAGCCGACGTACATGGCGGCCGTCCCGCGCATCTTCGAGAAGGTCTACAACGGGGTCGCGGCCAAGGCGCGGGCCGGCGGCGGCGCCAAGTACAAGATCTTCCAGTGGGCCGCCGAGGTGTCCCGCGAGTACGCGAAGGTCAGCCAGGACAACTTCCGCCGAACCGGCTCCGCCTCGGTGCCGTTCGCGCTCGGCGCCAAGCACAAGGTCGCCGACACGCTCGTCTTCGCCAAGATCCGCGAGGCCTTCGGCGGCAACCTGCGCGCCTGCGTCTCCGGCTCAGCGGCCCTCGCGCCCGAGATCGGCTACTTCTTCGCCGGCGCCGGCATCCATATCCTGGAGGGGTACGGACTCACCGAGTCCTCCGCCGCCTCCTTCGTGAACCCGGGCGAGGCCTACCGCACCGGCACGGTCGGCAAGCCGCTCCCCGGCACCGAGGTGCGCATCGCGGACGACGGCGAGATCCTGCTGCGCGGCCCCGGCATCATGGAGGGCTACCACGGGCTGCCCGAGAAGACGGCCGAGGTGCTGGAGGCCGACGGCTGGTTCCACACCGGCGACATCGGCGAGCTGTCCCCGGACGGTTACCTGCGGATCACCGACCGCAAGAAGGACCTGATCAAGACCTCGGGCGGCAAGTACATCGCGCCCGCGGAGGTCGAGGGCCAGTTCAAGGCGGTCTGCCCGTACGTCTCCAACATCCTCGTGCACGGCGCCGACCGGAACTTCTGCACCGCCCTCATCGCGCTCGACGAACCGTCGATCATGGAGTGGGCGAAGGACAACGGCCTGGAGCGCAGGTCGTACGCCGAGGTCGTCGCCGCGCCCACGACGGTCGCCATGGTCGAGGGTTACGTGAAGGAGCTCAACGAGGGTCTCCAGCGCTGGCAGACCATCAAGAAGTTCCGTCTCCTGCCCCGCGACCTGGACGTCGAGCACGGCGAGATCACCCCGAGCCTCAAGCTCAAGCGCCCGGTCGTCGAGCGGGAGTACAAGCACCTGATCGACGAGATGTACGCGGGCACCCGCGAGGCGTAGTCCCTGGCCCGGTCTCGCGTCGGCCGTCCTCTCCGCCCCCGGTCCGCCGGGGGCGGAGTCGTGTGCGGGCACGGGCGCGGCAGCCGGCGCTAGGTCGGGTTCCGGCGCATGTCCCTCAGCAGCGCCTCCAGCTGCCGCAGCTGCTCTCGGACTTCGGCGGCGTCCTTGAGGGTGCCGGCCGCGAGCTGTGTCTCGATCCCGCGCAGCCGGTCGGCGAGTTCGTCGAACCGTTCCTCCTCGCGGGCGAGCAGACGCTCCAACTGCCGGTTCTTCCGGTGCAGATCGAGAAAGACGGTGACCTTGGCGCGCAGCACCCACGGGTCGAACGGCTTCGTCAGATAGTCGGCGGCTCCGGTCGCGTACCCGCGGAAGGCATAGCCCGCGTCGGCGTCCGTGCCCGTCAGGAAGATGATGGGGACGTCCTTCGTCTGGTCGAGCCGCTTGATGTTCGCGGCCGTCTCGAAGCCGTCCATGCCCGGCATCCGGATGTCGAGCAGCACGACGGCGAACCGCTGCCGCAGCAGTGCCTTCATCGCCTCCTCGCCCGAACGCGCCCGTACCAGCGGCTCGTTGAGGGAGCCGAGGACCGCCTCCAGGGCGATCAGGTTGTCCTCCATGTCGTCGACCAGGAGGATGCTCGCGCGCTCGCCGTTCGTTGCCTCACTCATGATGACGGTGCCTCACTCGGTCCGCGTTCTGTCGGCGCCCCGCCCCCGTGCCGCGTCCACCGCCGGTTCGGCGGCGACCGCGCCCGGGCCCGTGGCGCGCCTCTCGGGTTCCGCGGCACCGGGGGCGTCCCGCTCCCCGTCGTCGTCCGTGCCCTCGGGATCGAGGAGGGCGCAGACGACGGTGAGGAGTTGGTCGACGTCCACCGGCTTGGGAACGTAGTCGTTGGCGCCCCGCGCGATGGACTTCTCGCGGTCGCCGGGCATCGCCTTCGCGGTCAGCGCGACGATGGGCAGCCCCGCCCAGCGGGGTGTGCGGCGGATGGCGGAGATCGTCTCGTAGCCGTCCATCTCCGGCATCATGATGTCCATCAGCACCAGTTCGACGTCGGGATTGCGCTCCAGCGTCTCGACGCCCTCGCGGCCGTTCTCCGCGTACAGCACGGGCATGCCGACCCGACCGAGCACCTGGGTCAGCGCGAACACGTTGCGGATGTCGTCGTCCACGATCAGCACCCGTCTGCCCGGCAGGACCCTGCCCGCCCTGCCCGCCTGCCAGGCCTCCAGTTTGGTGGGGGTCGGCCAGGTGTCGTCGGTGTCGTGGACCGTGTAGGGCTCGGTCGACAACTGCTCCGGGAACGCGACGAGATGGGCCTCTCGGGCCGGTCCCGTCGCCGCGTTCCCGGGGCTCAGCACCGGCACGTACAGCGTGAAGGCGGAGCCCTTGCCGGGCGTGCTCTCGGCCACGATACGGCCGCCGAGCAGCCCGGCGATCTCCCGGCTGATGGACAGCCCGAGGCCCGTGCCGCCGTACTTGCGGTTGGTGGTGCCGTCGGCCTGCTGGAACGCCTCGAAGATCACCGGGAGTTTCTCCGGCGCGATGCCGATGCCGGTGTCGGAGACGGCGAAGGCGATCACGGTGTCGCCGCTGTCGCGGGCGCGGTCGGGGTCCGCGACGCGGTCGACGCGCAGTTCGACGCGGCCGCTCGCGGTGAACTTGATGGCGTTGGAGAGCAGGTTGCGCAGGATCTGCTGGAGGCGCTGCTCGTCGGACCACATCTCGCGCGGCACGTCCTCGCCGACCGCCACCTCGAAGGCGAGCCCCCGGTCGTGGGTGAGCGGGCGGAAGGTGGCGTGGACGTAGTCGAGGAGCTTGATGAGCGGCAGCCTCTTGGGGCGTACGTCCATCCGGCCGGCCTCGATCTTCGACAGGTCGAGGATGTCGTTGATGAGCTGGAGGAGGTCCGAGCCCGAGCGGTGGATGGTCGTCGCGAACTGCACCTCCTGGTCGGAGAGGCGGCCGTCGGGGTTGTCGGACAGCAACCGGGCCAGGATCAGCAGGGAGTTGAGCGGCGTGCGCAGCTCGTGCGACATGTTCGCCAGGAACTCCGACTTGTACTGCGAGCTGGTCGCGAGGAGGGCCGCCTTCTCCTCCAGTTCGGCGTTGGACCGCTGCAACTCCGCCTGTTGTGACTGGAGTTCGTCGGAGCGGTCCTGGAGCTGGACGGCGAGCCGCTGGGACTCGCCGAGCAGGGACTCCGTACGGGAGTTGGCGATGATCGTGTTGATGGCGACGCCGATGGTGTTCACGAACTGGTCGAAGAAGGCGAGGTGGACGTCGGAGAAGCGGGAGAACGAGGCGAGTTCGATGACGCCGAGGAGCTTGTCCTCGAAGAGGATCGGGATGATGACGACGCTGGCCGGAGCCGCTTCCCCGAGCCCGCTGTTGATCTTGATGTAGTCGGGCGGGGCCTCCTCGACGAGGATCCGCTTCTTCTCGCGGGCCGCCTGCCGGACCAGGCCGTGCACCGGCATGCCCCCGGTGTCGACGGTCGCGCCCTGCGCCGCGCCGTACCCGGCGATGAAGGCGAGTCCCTTGGCGGGCACGGCCGTGCGCAGCGCGGGTTCGTCCTCCTCGGGGTCGGCGAGGAAGAAGGCGCCGTACTGCGCGTTCACCAGCGGGGTCAGCTCGCGCAGGATCAGGTCGGCGACCTCCATCAGGTCGCGGTGGCCCTGCATCAGCGCGGCGAGGCGGGCGAGGTTCGACTCCAGCCAGTCCTTCGCGCGGGTCGTCTCGCGCAGGTTGGCCACCATCAGGTTGATGTTGTCCTTCAGTTCGGCGACCTCGCCCTGTGTCTCCACGGTGATGGAGCGGGACATGTCGCCCTGGGCCACCGCGGACGCCACCTCGGCGATCGCGCGGACCTGGGTGGTGAGGTTGGAGGCGAGTTCGTTCACGTTCGTCGTCAGGCGCTTCCAGGTGCCGTACACGCCCTCGACCCGTGCCTGGCCGCCGAGCCGGCCCTCCGAACCCACCTCGCGGGCCACCCGGGTGACCTCCGAGGAGAACGACGACAGGGTGTCCACCATCGTGTTGATCGTCGTCTTCAGTTCGAGGATCTCGCCGCGGGCGTCCACGTCGATCTTCTTCGACAGGTCGCCCTGCGCCACCGCCGTGGCCACCTGCGCGATGTTGCGGACCTGGGAGGTCAGGTTGTCGGCCATGTAGTTGACGTTGTCGGTCAGGTCCCGCCAGACGCCCGAGACCCCGAGGACCTGGGCGCGCCCGCCGAGCCGTCCGTCCGTGCCGACCTCGCGCGCCACCCGGGTCACCTCGTCGGCGAACGCGCGCAGTTGTTCCACCATCGTGTTGACGGTGTCCTTCAGCTCCAGGATCTCGCCCCGGGCGTCGACGGTGATCTTCTTGGACAGGTCGCCGTTGGCGACGGCGGTGGTGACCTGCGCGATGTTGCGGACCTGGGAGGTCAGGTTCAGGGCCATGAAGTTGACGTTGTCGGTGAGGTCCTTCCAGACGCCCGACACGCCCCGCACCTGCGCCTGGCCGCCGAGGTTGCCCTCGGTGCCGACCTCGCGGGCGACGCGGGTGACCTCGTCGGCGAAGGCGGAGAGCTGGTCGACCATGGTGTTGATGGTCGACTTGAGTTCGAGGATCTCGCCCTTCGCCTCGACGGTGATCTTCTTGCCGAGGTCGCCCTGCGCCACGGCGGTGGAGACGAGGGCGATGTTGCGGACCTGCGAGGTCAGGTTGTCCGCCATGAAGTTGACGTTGTCGGTGAGGTCCTTCCAGACCCCCGACACGCCCCGCACCTGGGCCCGGCCGCCGAGGTTGCCCTCGGTGCCGACCTCGCGGGCGACGCGGGTGACCTCGTCGGCGAAGGCGGAGAGCTGGTCGACCATGGTGTTGATGGTCGACTTGAGTTCGAGGATCTCGCCCTGCGCGTCGACCGTGATCTTCTGACTGAGGTCACCGTTGGCGACCGCCGTGGTGACCTGTGCGATATTTCGAACCTGTGACGTCAGGTTGGACGCCATGAAGTTGACGTTGTCGGTGAGGTCCTTCCAGACCCCCGACACCCCCCGCACCTGCGCCCGGCCGCCGAGCCGCCCCTCGGTACCGACCTCGCGGGCCACCCGGGTGACCTCGTCGGCGAAGGCGGAGAGCTGGTCGACCATCGTGTTCACGGTGAGCTTCAGTTCCAGCAGCTCACCGGTCGCCTCGACCGTCACCGTACGGGTCAGGTCGCCGCGCGCCACCGCCGTGGTCACCAGGGCGATGTCCCGCACCTGGGCCGTCAGCCGCGACGCCATCGTGTTGACCGCCTCGGTCACGTCCCGCCAACTCCCGGACAGGCCGGTCGCCTTGGCGCGGCCGCCGAGCCGCCCCTCGGTGCCGACCTCGCGGGCGACCCGGGTGACCTCGCCGGTGAACAGGGAGAGCTGGTCGACCATCTTGTTCACGGCGCGCCCCAGCCGGCGCAGGTCGCCGCGCAGTTGACGGTTGCCGTCGTGCAGGTCGACGCGTTGGGTCAGATCGCCGCCGGCCACCGCGTCGAGCACGCGGGTCGCGTTCGCCGCGGGCGCCACCAGCGCGTCGAGCAGCTGGTTCACGTCGTCCACGCGCGTCGTCCACTTGCCGCCGCCGGGGCTGGCCGCGAGCCGCTCGTCGAGCCGTCCGTGGCGGATCAGCTCCCTGCGGACGCGCTGCACCTCGGAGTTGAAGTGCGAACTGCGGTCCATGATCTGGTTGAACGTCGCGTTCAGCTCGGCGACCAGACCGTGTGCCGTCTCCGGCACCTTGCTGAAGTCGCCGTCCCGCGCCGCGGTCATCGCGGCGAGCAGGGGACGCAGGTCCGATGCTCGAATCTGTCCGTCTTCGAGCACATGCATACCACTGTTCTCACTCATGACGGCCCACTTCGGTGACTCGACGCTTATGGGCGCGGTCAGTCTGTCACCCTGTCCGCACCGGCTGAGGTGTATTCGTCCGAACTGCTCAGGGAGCCGCACCGTGGGGGCCATTCCGACGCAACGCGAGTCCATGGCGTGCGCTCCGGGTGCGCCCGCGCACCACCGAGCCGGCCAGGACACCGTGGCCCGTACGACCCTGCCGGGCACTCCGCTCGCCCCTGGAGCCGCCCGTCGCTACCTCCGCGACACGCTCGTGGGCTGGGCCGAACTGGCCCTGCCCGGCGCCGAGATCATCGACGACCGCCTCACCGGCGACGCCGCCGTGGTGGTGAGCGAACTCGTCACCAACGCCGTCGTCCACGCGGGCACCGACGTCGAGCTGCTGTGCCGCCTGGAGCACGCGCCCGACGGCCCGCCCGGCCCGCTGGTCGTCGAGGTCACCGATCACCACCCCGCCCGCGCGATACGCGACGACAGCCCCGAACGCCCCTACGGGACACCGGAGTACGGGCGGGGCCTTCGACTCGTCTCCGCCCTCTCCGAGGCCTGGGGGATCACCTACCGCCCGGGCGTCAAGACGGTGTGGGCGCGCCTGCTGCTCGACGGGGGCGCCGACGCGCTGCCCGGCGCCGACGCGTTCGCGGCAGACGCCCGGTCCTCGGCGGACGCGTCCGCGGCGGGGAACGGCCTCGCCGGGAGGAGCGGCCACACGGGGACGGACGGCGTCGCGGGTACCGGAGGGACACCCGGCACGGAGGCGTCGCCGGCCGGTGGCGCCTCCGGGAACCCCCTCGCCGGCACACGCGGCCCCGGTCGACGGGGCCCGGCCGGCCCCACCTCGACCGCGTCCGTGTTCGCGGCGCCCGTCACGGGGGCGCCCGGAGCGTCCGTCCCGGGCGGCACCGCCCACGGGGCATCCGCCACCGGCGGCGCGCGGAACCCCTCCGAGGGGCGGGACTGGCTCGACCGCGGGGCCCTCTCCTTCCTCGCCGAGGCCTCCGACCTGCTGGCCGGGCAGCTCGACGAGGACCTCGTCGCCGCGCTCGCCGGACAGCTCCTCGTCCCGCGGCTCGCCGACTGGTGCGCGGTGTGGCTGGAGGACGAGGCCACCGACCGGGCGGGCGGACTCGGGCTCGCCCTCGGACCCCGGCTGGCCCGCGTCTGGCACGGCAGCGAGAACCTCATCGAGGACCTGCGCGACGCCCTGGAGAAGGACCCGCCGCGGCTGCCCGACGCGGTCCGGTCCCGCGCCGTCCCCGTGCCCTGGCCCGGCGAGGCGCTGGGCCCGCGCGGAGCGAGCGGCGCGGCCCTGGCGTACCGGCTGATCGCGGGCGGCCGTCCGCTGGGCACGCTCGTCATCGGACGGGCCGGACCCGCCGGTTTCGCCGACGAGGTCACCGGGCTCGTCGAGGACCTGAGCCGCCGGATCGCGCTCGCCATCGGCGCGGCCCGCCAGTACGCGCGCCAGGCCACCATCAGCCGGGTCCTGCAACGCGGGCTGCTGCCCGGCGCGGTCGCCGAGATCCCGGGCGTGCGCAGCGCCCTCGTCTACGAGCCGCTCGACAAGGGCGGCCCCAGCGGCGACTTCTACGACGTGTTCCCGGCCGGGGACGGCCGCTGGTGCTTCGCCGTCGGCGACGTCCAGGGCAAGGGCCCCGAGGCCGCCGTCGTGATCGGCCTCGCCCGGCCCTGGCTGCGGCTGCTGGCCCGCGAGCGCTACGACGTGGCGGACGTCCTCGACCGCCTCAACCAGCTCCTCCTCGACGACGCCACCGAGGCCGCCGACGCGGCGGCCCGCGCGCTCGTGGCGGCCGGCGGGCCCGGACTCGGCACCGACCTCGGCCCGCAGACCCGCTTCCTGTCCATGCTCTACGGCGAACTGGTCCCCTTCGAGGGCGGCGTACGCTGCACCCTCGCCTCGGCCGGACACCCGCTGCCGCTGCTGCTGGCCCCCGACGGCGACGTACGGGAGGTGGCCCGGCCGCAGACCCTGCTCGGCGTCTTCGAGGACCCCGGCTACACCTCCGAGTCCTTCGACCTGCACCCCGGCGACACCCTGCTGTGCGTGACCGACGGCGTGACGGAGCGGCGTGAGGGGACCCGGCAGTTCGACGACGACGACGGGCTCGCGCACGCCCTCACGGGGTGTACGGGCCTGAACGCCGAGCTGATCGCGGAACGCATCCGCGGACTCGTCCACGAGTTCGGGAGCCGCCCGCCGGAGGACGACATGGCCCTGCTGGTGCTCCAGGCCGAGTAGTCCCCGGTCCACGCCCCGTCGACGGCCGCGCGACCAGGAGCGCGCGGCCCGTCCACAGGCCGGGACCGTTCACTCCGCCCGTGCTGGACAATGGAACGCATGCCTTCCGCACTCCCCGACGGCGAGCCCGTCCCCGACGACGGGGCGCTGCCCGCGCACGCCCTGGCCGGGGCGGCCGAGCGGCCCCTCGGGTTCTACCTCCACGTTCCGTACTGCGCGACCCGCTGCGGGTACTGCGACTTCAACACCTACACGGCGACCGAGCTGCGGGGCACCGGAGGCGTGCTCGCCTCCCGCGACAACTACGCGGACACCCTGACCGACGAGGTCCGCCTCGCCCGCAAGGTCCTCGGCGACGACCCCCGTCCCGTCCGCACCGTCTTCGTCGGGGGCGGCACGCCCACCCTGCTGGCCGCCGACGACCTCGTCCGGATGCTGGGGGCGATCCGTGACGAGTTCGGTCTCGCGGACGACGCGGAGATCACCACGGAGGCGAACCCGGAGTCGGTCGACCCGGAGTACCTCGCGACGCTCCGCGCCGGCGGCTTCAACCGTGTCTCCTTCGGTATGCAGAGCGCCCGGCAGCACGTGCTGAAGGTGCTGGACCGCACCCACACCCCCGGCCGCCCCGAGGCCTGCGTCGCGGAGGCCCGCGCGGCCGGCTTCGAGCATGTGAACCTCGACCTGATCTACGGCACCCCGGGGGAGTCGGACGACGACTGGCGGGCCTCCCTCGAAGCGGCCCTCGGCGCCGGCCCCGACCACGTCTCGGCCTACGCGCTCATCGTCGAGGAGGGCACCCAGCTCGCCCGCCGCATCCGCCGCGGCGAGGTCCCGATGACCGACGACGACGTCCACGCCGACCGGTACCTCATCGCCGACGAGGTGATGGCCAAGGCGGGCTTCGACTGGTACGAGGTGTCGAACTGGGCCACCTCCGAGGCGGCCCGCTGTCTGCACAACGAGCTGTACTGGCGCGGCGCCGACTGGTGGGGCGCGGGCCCCGGCGCCCACAGCCACGTCGGCGGCGTCCGCTGGTGGAACGTGAAGCACCCCGGGGCCTACGCGGCGGCGCTGGCCTCCGGCCGCTCCCCGGGCGCCGGGCGCGAACTCCTCTCCGGCGAGGACCGCCGCGTCGAGCGCATCCTGCTCGAACTGCGGCTGCGCGAGGGCTGCCCGCTCTCGCTGCTCCGTCCCGACGGCCTCACGGCCTCCCGTCGCGCCCTGTCCGAGGGCCTCCTCGAACCGGGCCCGTACGACGACGGCCGCGCCGTCCTCACCCTGCGCGGACGCCTCCTCGCGGACGCGGTCGTCCGGGACCTGGTCGACTGACCGGACGACGCCGCAAGCCACCGCAGCCCCGGACGCCACCGGACGAGCGGCCGGGCCGACCGGCCCGGCCGCGTTCCCGGCTACTCCGGCGCCGTGACGAAGTCGATCAGCTCCTCGACCCGGCCCAGGAGTTCGGGCTGGAGGTCCTTGTAGGAGTGCACCCGGGACAGGATGTGCTGCCAGGCCGCGCCGGTGTTCTCCGGCCAGCCCAGGGCCCGGCACACGCCCGTCTTCCAGTCCTCGCCGCGCGGCACCCGGGGCCAGCCCGGGATGCCCACGGAGGACGGCTTCACGGCCTCCCAGATGTCGATGTAGGGGTGGCCGAGTACCAGGGCGTGCTCGCTCGTCACCGCCGCGGCGATCCGGGACTCCTTCGAGCCGGGCACCAGGTGGTCGACGAGCACGCCGAGCCGGGCGTCCGGGCCCGGCGCGAACTCCTCGACGATCGCGGGAAGGTCGTCGACGCCCTCCAGGTACTCCACGACGACGCCCTCGACACGCAGGTCGTCGCCCCAGACCCGCTCGACCAGTTCGGCGTCGTGGCGGCCCTCCACGTAGATGCGGCCGGCCCGCGCGACGCGGGCGCGGGCGCCGGGCACGGCCACGGAGCCGGACGCGGTACGGCTGGGACGTACGGGTGCCGAGGACGTCGGGCGGACCAGCGTCACCACCCTGCCCTCCAGCAGGAAGCCGCGCGGCTCCATGGGGAACACCCGGTGCTTGCCGAAGCGGTCCTCCAGGGTCACCGTGCCCGCCTCGCAGCCGATCACCGCGCCGCAGAAACCGGTGCCGGGCTCCTCGACCACCAGACCCGGGTCCGCCGGGACCTCGGGGACGGGCTTGGGCTTCTTCCACGGCGGGGTCAGGTCCGGAGAGTACTGGCGCATTCGCATGACGATAGGAGAAGCGCGCCGGGGCTCACCGCGACACGCCGAAACGCGCGGCCAGCTCGTCCCGCTGCGAGCGGACGAACGCGGCGTCCACCAGCGCTCCGTGGCCGGGCACGTACACAGCGTCCCGCCCGCCGAGCGCGAGCAGCCGGTCGAGCGCCCCGGGCCAGCGGGACGGGACGGCGTCGGGGCCCGCCTGCGGCTCGCCGGACTCCTCGACCAGGTCGCCGCAGAACACCACCGCCGGGTCGCCCGGCACGACGACCACGAGGTCGTGGGCGGTGTGTCCCTCACCCGTCCGCACGAGCCGCGCCTCGACGCCGCCGCCGAGTTCCAGGTCCCGGGTGCCCCGGACGGCGTGCTGGGGGCGTACGAGGGCGTCGGCCGCCTCCTGTGCCGCCCGGGGGTCCAGCCCGTTGCGCACGGCGTCCGCGCGCAGTTCCTCGCGACCGTGCTCGTACACCCCGGACGAGCCGTCCGCGACGAAGATCCCGGTGCCCGTGAACGCCGCGGCGCCGAAGACATGGTCGAAATGCGGGTGGGTGAGTGCGAGGTGCGTCACGTGCCGCCCCGGGCCGAGCAGCCGCTCCGCGTCCGCGCGCAGCGCCGCGCCCTCCGCGACACCCGACCCCGCGTCGATCATCAGCGCCGCGTCCTCGCCGACGACGAGCCCCACGGTGCAGTCCCAGTCCGGAAGCCGCCGCCGGCCGATCCGGGGCGCCACCCGTTCCCACCCCAGCTCTTCCCAAGTCAGCCTCATACGGCGACGCTAGCGGTGACCGGGTGTCGCGCACGACATCGCAGGCCCGCCCTTGCCGGGGCCGTGCCTCACCGCCGTACACTGACCCGGGGAACGCTGGCACTCGGGCGCGCTGAGTGCCAGGCGAAAAGCCACGAAGGCCACGAAGACCACGGAGTCGACTTCTGGAGGTGTGCGCGATGCTCAGTGAACGCAGGCTCGAGGTGCTCCGCGCCATCGTCCAGGACTATGTGGGCACCGAGGAGCCGGTCGGTTCCAAGGCGCTCACGGAGCGGCACCGGCTCGGCGTCTCGCCGGCGACCGTCCGCAACGACATGGCGGTCCTGGAGGACGAGGGCTACATCGCCCAGCCGCACACCAGTGCCGGACGTATCCCCACGGACAAGGGATACCGGCTCTTCGTCGACAAGCTCGCGGGCGTCAAGCCGATGACCGCGCCCGAGCGGCGCGCCATCCAGAACTTCCTGGACGGTGCCGTCGACCTCGACGACGTCGTCGGCCGGACGGTGCGGCTGCTCGCGCAGCTCACCCGGCAGGTCGCCGTCGTGCAGTACCCCTCGCTGACCCGCTCGACCGTGCGGCACGTGGAACTGCTCTCGCTCGCCCCGGCGCGCGTGATGCTCGTGCTGATCACGGACACCGGCCGGGTCGAGCAACGCATGATCAACTGCCTCGTGCCGTTCGGTGAGACTTCTCTCGCCGATCTGCGGGCCCGGCTCAACAGCCGGATCGCGGGCCGCCCGTTCGCGGACGTCCCGCAGCTCGTGCAGGACCTCCCGGATGCCTTCGAGGCGGAGGACCGGGGTACGGTCTCGACTGTGCTCTCCACCCTGCTGGAGACACTCGTCGAGGAGACCGAGGAGCGGCTGATGATCGGCGGGACCGCCAATCTCACCCGTTTCGGACATGACTTCCCTCTCACCATCCGTCCGGTGCTCGAAGCGCTGGAGGAGCAGGTCGTGCTCCTCAAGTTGCTTGGAGAGGCCGGGGATTCGAGCATGACCGTGCGAATCGGTCATGAGAACGCGTATGAGGGACTCAACTCCACGTCCGTGGTCTCGGTCGGCTACGGTTCGGGCGGCGAGGCAGTAGCCAAACTCGGCGTGGTCGGCCCGACCCGCATGGATTACCCGGGAACGATGGGAGCGGTACGAGCGGTGGCACGGTACGTCGGACAGATCCTGGCGGAGTCGTAAGTGGCCACGGACTACTACGCCGTACTCGGCGTGCGCCGCGACGCGTCCCAGGACGAGATCAAGAAGGCGTTCCGGAGGCTCGCGCGCGAGCTGCATCCGGACGTCAATCCCGATCCGAAGACGCAGGAGCGCTTCAAGGAGATCAACGCCGCCTACGAGGTGTTGTCGGACCCGCAGAAGAAGCAGGTCTACGACCTCGGCGGTGACCCCCTGTCCCAGCAGGGCGGAGGCGCCGGCGGCTTCGGCGCGGGCGGCTTCGGGAACTTCTCGGACATCATGGACGCCTTCTTCGGCACGGCGTCGCAGCGCGGACCGCGCTCGCGCACCCGCCGCGGCCAGGACGCCATGATCCGGCTGGAGATCGAGCTGGACGAGGCGGCCTTCGGCACCACGAAGGACATCCAGGTCGACACCGCCGTCGTCTGCGCGACCTGTAACGGCGAGGGTGCCGCACCCGGGACCTCCGCGCAGACCTGTGACATGTGCCGCGGCCGCGGCGAGGTGTCCCAGGTGACGCGGTCCTTCCTCGGCCAGGTCATGACCTCGCGGCCGTGTCCGCAGTGCCAGGGCTTCGGCACCGTGGTCCCGACCCCGTGCCCCGAGTGCGCGGGCGACGGCCGGGTCCGCTCCCGCCGCACCCTCACCGTCAAGATCCCGGCCGGTGTGGACAACGGCACCCGGATCCAGCTCGCGGGCGAGGGCGAGGTCGGCCCCGGCGGCGGCCCCGCCGGCGACCTGTACGTCGAGATCCACGAGCTGCCGCACTCGATGTTCCAGCGTCGCGGCGACGACCTGCACTGCACGGTCACGATCCCGATGACGGCCGCGGCCCTCGGCACCAAGGTGCCGCTGGAGACCCTCGACGGCATGGAGGAGGTCGACATCCGTCCGGGCACGCAGTCCGGCCAGTCGATCCCGCTGCACGGCCGGGGCGTCACGCACCTGCGCGGCGGCGGCCGAGGTGACCTCATCGTGCACGTCGAGGTCACCACGCCCACCAAGCTCGACCCGGAGCAGGAGCGGGTCATGCGCGAGCTCGCCCAGCTGCGCGGCGAGGAGCGGCCCACCGGCCAGTTCCAGCCCGGGCAGCAGGGGCTCTTCTCCCGGCTGAAGGACGCCTTCAACGGTCGCTGACGCGAAGGCGGCACGGGGCGGTGTTCCCGCCCCGTGTCCGCCCGCCGCGCGCCCCGTAACCGAGCGGACGGCCGGATTCGGACTTGTACGGAGGACGTGACAACATGCCGTCATGTCCTCCGCGCTGACCGATCTCTTCCCTCACCCGATCGTGCAGGCCCCCATGGCGGGCGGCGTCTCCGTCCCCCAGCTCGCGGCCGCCGTGTCCGAGGCGGGCGGGCTCGGATGCCTCGCCGCCGGGTACAAGACGGCCGACGGCATGTACCAGGAGATCAAACAGCTGCGCGGGCTGACCGGCCGTCCCTTCGGCGTCAACCTGTTCATGCCGCAGCCGGAGTACGCGGACTCCTCGGCGGTCGAGGTCTACGCCCACCAGCTCGCCGGTGAGGCGGCCTGGTACGAGACCGAACTCGGCGACCCGGACAGCGGCCGTGACGACGGCTACGACGCCAAGCTCGCCGTCCTGCTCGACAACCCGGTGCCGGTGGTCTCCTTCCACTTCGGCATCCCGGCCCAGGACGTGCTGGAGTCCCTGAACCGCGCCGGCACCCTCACCCTGGTCACCGCGACCACGGCAGAGGAGGCCCTCGCCGTGCAGCGCGCGGGCGCCGCCGCCGTGATCGCCCAGGGCGTCGAGGCCGGCGGACACCAGGGCACCCACCGCGACAACCCGGAGACGGACCGCGCGGGCATCGGACTGCTCTCGCTGGTCGCCCAGGTCCGCGAGGCCGTGGACATCCCGGTCGTCGCCGCCGGGGGCATCATGCGCGGCAGCCAGATCGCCGCCGTCCTCGCCGCCGGCGCCGACGCGGCCCAGCTCGGCACCGCCTTCCTCGCCACCCCCGAGTCCGGCGCGAACGCCGTCCACAAGGACGCGCTGACCAACCCGCTCTTCGTGCGGACCGAGCTGACCCGCGCCTTCTCCGGACGCCCGGCCCGCGGCCTGGTCAACCGGTTCCTGCGCGAGCACGGCCCCTACGCCCCCGCCGCGTACCCGGACGTCCACCACCTCACCTCGCCGCTGCGCAAGGCCGCCGCCAAGGCGGCCGACGCGCAGGGCATGGCGCTGTGGGCGGGCCAGGGCCACCGCATGGCGCGCGACCTGCCCGCCGGACAGCTGGTGGAGGCGCTGGTCGCCGAACTCGCCGCCGCCAGGACAGCGTTGTCGTCGCCCGGCGACTCCCCGGACGGGGGCACGGCCCGATGACGGCACCGGTGTTCCTGGTCGAGCACTTCGACACGGGCGGCGACGGACGCTACGTCCTCGACGGACCCGAAGGACGGCACGCCGTGTCCGTGAAGCGGCTGCGCGCCGGCGAGGACGTCGTCCTCACCGACGGGGCCGGGCGCTGGGCGGACTGCGTCGTCCTCGACACCGAGGGCAAGGACCGCCTCGTCGTCCGGATGGACTCGGTGAGCGAGGAGCAGGCGGAGCAGCCGCGGATCACCGTCGTCCAGGCGCTGCCCAAGGGAGACCGGGGCGAACTGGCCGTCGAGACGATGACGGAGACCGGCGTCGACGGCATCGTCCCCTGGGCCGCCTCCCGCTGCATCACGCAGTGGAAGGGCGACCGGGGCCTCAAGGCGCTCGCCAAGTGGCGCGCCACCGCACGCGAGTCCGGCAAGCAGTCCCGCCGGGTGCGCTTCCCCGAGGTCGCGGACGCCATGTCGACCCGACAGGTTGCCGCACTTCTCGCCAAAGCCGACCTCGCCGCCGTCCTGCACGAGGACACCGAGCTGGGCACCGAACCGTTCGCCACCGCCGCACTGCCCGCCTCCGGGGAGATCGTCCTGGTCGTCGGCCCCGAGGGCGGGATCTCCCCCGGGGAGGTGGCGCTCTTCACCGAGGCGGGCGCGAGGACGTTCCACCTCGGGCGTACGGTGCTGCGTACGTCGACGGCCGGGACCGTGGCCGCCGCACTGCTGCTGGCCCGCACCGGCCGCTGGTCCTGAACCAACCGCCCGCCCACCCACGGGAGATCCGTATGGAACTCGCCCAGGTACGGCTGCTCGTCTCCGACTTCGCCGCCTGCTACCGCTTCTACTCCGAGGTCCTCTGCCTCAAGCCCCAGTCGGGCGCGACCGAGGGACCCTACGAGAAGTTCAGCCCCGTCACCGGCTCGGCGGGCATCGCCCTCCAGGACCGGGCGATGATGGCCGAGGTACTGGGCGAGATCGGCGAGGACGTCACCGGACACCGCTCCCTGGTGGTGCTGCGGGTGGACGACCTCGACACCTACTGCGAGCAGCTCGTCTCGCGCGGAGCGACCGTGCTGCACGGCCCCGCCCCCATGACCGACCGGATGCGCGTCGCCCACCTCAAGGACCCCGAGGGCAACCTGGTGGAACTCCAGGAGTGGCTGCTCCTCCTCGGCTGAACCGGCCCCGGCCCGGCCCGGAACTCCTTCGGGTGGTTGTGCCGCTCATGGCCGCATGCGGTCTACCGCACCGCGCCCCGCGGTGGCACGCTGCCGTCCATGGGGGCTTTGAGGCGGATCAGGAGCCGGACCGGGCGCAGGCGCGTGCTGATGGCCCTCGGGCTGGGCGCGGCCGGGGTGTTCGGTGCGACCGCGTGCGAACCCGGGGACGGACTCAGCGCCGCCACCGTGGCGTACACCACCGACCAGACGGCGACCAAGCAGCTCGAACGGCAGAACGTGGACGTGCGGTGGCTCACCTGCACCGCCAACTACGGCAACGCCGGCAAGGTCTACACCCCCGGCAGGTCGCCCGCGCCGACCGAGAACACCGTCGCGAGCGTCGACTGCCAGGGCCAGACCGACGACGGACGGGACATCGTCGTCAAGGGCAAGGTCACCCGCGCCGTCGACGGCGCCTGCGTGCGCGGCGACCTGACCGCCACCGTCGGCGGCAAGCAGTGGTTCCACGTGAGCGGCCTCGGCAACTGCGACGCCACCAACAACCCCACCCCTCCCGCCACTTACCGTCCTCCGAACGGGCCCGACCCCACCGTCACGGTCACCGTCACGAAGACCATGTGGTGCAAGGGCGACCCCACCTGCTGGCCCGCACAGGGCAAGTGACCTGCCCGGCCGTCCACGGATCAAGTGATCCGAACCCCTGTCGGGCCGCGTCCCGGCTGCATAGGGTGACCGGGTGACAGAGTCCGCAGCCTCCGCGTATCTCCGGTTTCCGCATCTGCACGGCGAGTTGGCCGTCTTCACGGCCGAGGACGACATCTGGGCCGCCCCCCTCGACGGCGGCGGCCGCGCCTGGCGCGTCAGCGCCGACAACGCACCGGTGAACCACCCCCGCGTCTCCCCTGACGGCACGACCGTCGCCTGGACGTCCACGCGCGACGGCGCCCCCGAGGTCTACGCCGCCTCCCTGGCCGGCGGACCCACCAGACGCCTGACGTACTGGGGCAGTTCGAGAACCCAGGTCCGCGGCTGGACCCCCGACGGACACGTCCTCGCCCTCAGCACCCAGGGCCAGGCCAGCCTGCGGCGCAGCTGGGCCCGCGCCGTCCCGCTCGACGGCGGCCCCGCCACCCTCCTGCCGTACGGACCCGTCGGCGACGTCGCCCACGGTGAACCCGGAGTCGTCCTGCTGTCCGCCCCGATGGGGCGCGAGGCCGCCTGGTGGAAGCGCTACCGCGGCGGCACCGCGGGCAAACTGTGGATCGACCGCGACGGCGAGGGCGAGTTCGCCCGCCTGCACGAGGACCTCGACGGCAACATCGAGTACCCCCTCTGGGTCGGCGACCGGATCGCCTTCCTCTCGGACCACGAGGGCGTCGGCGCCCTGTACTCCTCCCTCGCCGACGGCGCCGACCTGCGCCGCCACACCCCGCTCGACACGTTCTACGCCCGGCACGCCTCCACCGACGGCACCCGCGTGGTGTACGCCTCCGCCGGTGAACTCTGGCTCCTCGACGACCTCGACGGAGCCGAACCCCGCCGCCTCGACATCCTCCTCGGCGGGCAGCGCGCCGACCAGCAGCCCCACCCCGTGAGCGCCGCCCGCTGGTTCTCCGCCGCCGCCCCCGACCACACCGGACGCGGCAGCGCCGTCTCCGTGCGCGGCGCCGTCCACTGGATCACCCACCGTTCGGGACCGGCCCGCGCGCTCGCCGCCGAACCCGGCGTCCGCGCCCGGCTGCCCCGCGCCTTCCGCGCCGAGGGCGAGGAACACGTCGTATGGGTGACGGACGCCGAGGGCGACGACGCCCTGGAGTTCGCGCCCGCCACCGGCGTCGCCCCCGGAGCCACCCCGCGCCGGCTCGCCGCCGGAGCCCTCGGACGCGTCCTCGGCCTCGCCGTGGCACCCGACGGCAGCCGCGCCGCCGTCGCCTCGCACGACGGGCGCGTCCTGCTCGTCGAGCGCGAGAGCGGCGAGGTCCGCGAGGTGGACCGCAGCGAGGACGGCGAGGTCAGCGGCCTCGTCTTCTCACCCGACTCGGCCTGGCTCGCCTGGTCGCACCCCGGCCCGCGCCCGCTGCGCCAGCTCCGCATCGCCAACACCACCGACCTGTCGGTGACCGAGGCGACCCCGCTGCGCTTCCGCGACTACGCACCGGCGTTCACCCTCGACGGCAAGCACCTCGCCTTCCTGTCGGCCCGCGCCTTCGACCCCGTCTACGACGAGCACGTCTTCGACCTGGCCTTCGTCGGCGGCTCCCGGCCGTATCTGATCACCCTCGCCGCGACCACGCCGTCCCCCTTCGGACCGCAGCGCCACGGCCGCCCCCTCGATACCCCGGACAAGGACGAGACCCCCGACAGCGAGGGCACCCCCAACACCCGGATCGACCTCGACGGACTCGCCGACCGGATCGTCCCGTTCCCCGTCGAGGCCGCCCGCTACTCCACCCTGCGCGCCGCCAAGGACGGCCTGCTGTGGCTGCGCCACCCCGTCCGGGGCGTGCTCGGCGCCTCCCGCGCCACCCCGGACGACCCGGACCCGCGGACCGAGCTGGAGCGGTACGACCTCGCCCAGCAGCGCATCGAGCATCTCGCCGCCGACGCCGACCACTTCACCGTCACCGGCGACGGCAAACGCGTCCTGCTGTGGACCGACGGAAAGCTCAAGGTCGTGCCCAGCGACCGGCGCGCGTCGAACGACGACGAGAGCGACACCAACATCACCGTCGACCTCTCGCGGGTGCGCCAGAGCGTCGACCCGGCCGCCGAGTGGCGCCAGATGTACGACGAGACCGGCCGCCTCATGCGGGACAACTTCTGGCGGCCCGACCTCGGCGGCGTCGACTGGGACGCCGTCCTCGACCGGTACCGGCCCGTCCTCGACCGGGTCGCCACCCACGACGACCTCGTCGACCTGCTCTGGGAGGTCCAGGGCGAACTCGGCACCTCCCACGCCTACGTCACCCCGCGCGGCGGACACCGCGGCGGCGATCTCGCCCAGGGACTCCTCGGGGCGGACATCTCCCGTCACGAGGACGGCAGTTGGCGCATCGACCGGATCCTTCCCTCGGAGACCTCCGACCCGGACGCGCGGGCCCCGCTCGCCGCGCCCGGCGTCGCGGTGCGCGCCGGGGACGCGATCGTCGCGATCGGCGGCCGGCCGGTCGACCCGGTCGCGGGCCCCGGCCCCCTGCTCGTCGGCACGGCGGGCAAACCGGTCGAGCTGACCGTGTCCCCGGCGGGCGGCGGCGACCCGCGACACGCCGTCGTCGTACCGCTCGCCGACGAGGAACCGCTGCGCTACCACGCCTGGGTCGCCGACCGGCGGGCCTACGTCCACGAGCAGTCCGGCGGACGCCTCGGCTACCTGCACGTGCCCGACATGGTCGGCTCCGGGTGGGCGCAGCTCCACCGCGACCTGCGGATCGAGGTGGCCCGCGAGGGTCTGGTGGTGGACGTCCGGGAGAACCGCGGCGGCCACACCTCCCAACTCGTCGTCGAGAAGCTCGCCCGGCGGATCGTCGGCTGGGACCTGCCCCGCGGCCTGCGCCCCTACAGCTACCCGGAGGACGCGCCGCGCGGCCCCGTCGTCTCCGTCGCCAACGAGTTCTCCGGCTCCGACGGCGACATCGTCAACGCGGCGATCAAGGCACTCGGCATCGGCCCCGTGGTCGGCACCCGCACCTGGGGCGGCGTCATCGGCATCGACAGCCGCTACCGCCTCGTCGACGGCACCCTCGTCACCCAGCCCAAGTACGCCTTCTGGCTGGAGGGTTACGAGTGGAACGTGGAGAACCACGGCGTCGACCCCGACGTCGAGGTCGTCCAGGCCCCGCAGGACCACGCGGCCGGCCGCGACACCCAGCTCGACGCGGCGATCCGCATCGCGCTCGCCGCGCTGGAGGAGAACCCGGCGAAGACCGCGCCGGTCCTGCCCCCGCTGTGACCGCCGGGGCGGGCGGCCACGCGTCGCCCGCCCCGCCGGGCCGCTAGCATGCGCAGGTAATGACCGGCCGGCGCGAGGAGGCACACGCATGATGGGCGAGCCGCAGGACGACTGCCTGTTCTGCAAGATCGTGGCGGGGCAGATCCCGGCGACGCTGGTGCGCGAGACCGACACGACCGTGGCGTTCCGCGACATAAACCCGCAGGCGCCGACCCACATCCTGGTCATCCCCAAGGTGCACTACCCGGACGCGGCGTCCCTCGCGACCGCCGAACCCACCGTCGCGGCGGACGTCCTGCGCGACGCCGGCGAGGTCGCGGCCGAGGAGAAACTGGACAGCTACCGCATCGTGTTCAACACGGGCAGCGGCGCCGGACAGACCGTCTTCCACGCGCACGCCCATCTCCTGGGCGGCCGCGGACTGCAGTGGCCCCCCGGATAACCGGCCTTGTCCGCACGTGAACTGGTCGTCCTCGGGACCGCCAGCCAGGTCCCGACCCGGCACCGCAACCACAACGGCTACCTGCTCCGCTGGGACGGCGAGGGTCTCCTCTTCGATCCCGGCGAGGGCACGCAGCGCCAGATGCTGCGGGCCGGCGTCGCCGCGCACGACCTGAACCGCATCTGCGTCACCCACTTCCACGGCGACCACGCCCTCGGCCTGCCCGGCGTGATCCAGCGCGTCAACCTGGACCGCGTCCCGCACGAGGTGACCGCGCACTACCCGCTCTCCGGACAGCACTTCTTCGAGCGGCTGCGGCACTCCACCGCCTACCGCGAGACCGTCGGGATCACCGAGGCGCCGGTCGCGGACGACGGAGTCCTCGCGACGACCCCCGCGTACACACTGGAGGCCCGCAGGCTCTCGCACCCCGTCGAGTCCTTCGGCTACCGCCTCGTCGAACCGGACGGCCGGCGCATGCTGCCCGAGCGGCTCGCCGAGCACGGCATCGAAGGGCCCGACGTCGGCGTGCTGCACCGGGAGGGCGCACTGCGCGGCGTCTCGCTCGACGACGTCAGCGAGGTGCGGCGCGGCCAGCGGTTCGCGTTCGTCATGGACACCCGGCTGTGCGAGGGCGTGGACGCGCTGGCCGAGGACTGCGACCTGCTCGTCATCGAGTCGACGTTCCTCGACGGCGACCACAAGCTCGCCTCGGACCACGGGCACCTGACCGCCGGCCAGGCCGGCCGGGTCGCCAAGGAGGCGGGCGTCCGGCACCTCGTGCTCACCCACTTCAGCCAGCGCTACTCCGACCCCGCCGCCTTCGAGGAGGAGGCCCGCGCTGCGGGGTTCGACGGCGAACTGACGGTGGCCCACGACCTGGTGAGGGTTCCGGTCCCGAAGCGCCGGTGACGCCGGCGCCGACGATCGACGGCAGGCCCCGCGCCGGCCGGCCCTCGTGCCCGGTGTCGGGAAGGTGCCGGTTTCGGACTGCCCGGGATCCGACCGTACGATGCTTCGATGTCCCTCCCCAAGGCTGAACTGCACCTCCACATCGAAGGCACCCTCGAACCCGAGCTGGCCTTCGCGCTCGCCGCCCGCAACGGCGTCACCCTGCCGTACGCGGACACCGAGGACCTGCGCAAGGCGTATCTCTTCGACGACCTCCAGTCGTTCCTGAACCTGTACTACGAACTCATGGCCGTGCTGCGGACCGAGCAGGACTTCGCCGACCTGGCCGACGCCTACCTCGCCCGGGCCGCCGCGCAGGGCGTGCGGCACGCCGAGATCTTCTTCGACCCGCAGGCGCACATCGCCCGGGGTGTGCCCATGGGGACGGTCGTCGAGGGGCTGTGGCGGGCGCTCGGGCGCAGCGAGGAGACCCACGGCGTCTCCACCCAGCTGATCATGTGCTTCCTGCGCGACGAGTCCGCCGAGTCCGCCATGGACACCCTGGAGGCCGCCCGGCCCCACCTCGACCGGATCGTCGGCGTCGGCCTCGACTCCGCCGAGGTCGGTCACCCGCCCGTCAAGTTCCGCGAGGTGTACGAGGCCGCCGCCGCGCTCGGTCTGCGGCGCGTCGCGCACGCGGGCGAGGAGGGCCCGCCCGCGTACATCACCGAGGCACTGGACGTCCTCGGCGTCGAGCGCGTCGACCACGGGCTGCGCTGCATGGAGGACCCCGAGCTGGTCGAGCGGCTCGTCCGGGACCGGGTGCCGCTGACGCTGTGCCCGCTGTCGAACGTGCGGCTGCGCGCCGTGGACGTGCTGGCCGAGCACCCGCTGCCCGCGATGCTGGACGCCGGCCTGCTCTGCACGGTCAACTCCGACGACCCCGCCTACTTCGGCGGCTACGCCGGTGACAACTTCCGCGCGGTGGGCGAGGCACTGGGGCTCGGCCCCGAACGGCTGCGGGAGCTGGCGCGCAACTCGTTCGAGGCGTCCTTCCTGGAGCACGACGAGGAGCGGCGCGCCCGCTACATCGCCGAGGTGGAGGCGTACGAGTTCACGTGACGGGGGCGGGGGCCCGGCCTGGGGAGTCCCCGGCCGGGCGTCACACGCCTTGTGCCGCGGACGCCGCCGTCGCCGCTCGGGCGTGCCGGGGGCCGGCCGTGCCGTAGGCCTCCCGTTGGGCGGGCACGGCGTCCAGCGGGATCCCGACGACCGGGGTCTCGCCGGCCGGCAGCCGCGCGAACGGGTCCTCGGCCGAGGGGCTCTCGGCGAGAAGGTCCGCCAGGCCCGCGACGTCCGCGCGCGTGACCCGCGCGGCCGTGATCTCCGTGGCCGTCGTCTCCGGCACGGAGGTGTCCACGACCGGGATCTCCACGACCGGGATCTCCACGACGGGGATCTCCACGACCGGGATCTCGACGATCTGGCTGCGGCGCGGGCGCCGGGCCACCAGCGTCATCGGGACGGTGACCAGCAGCAGGCCGGCCGCCAGGACCAGGCCCATCGCCGGATAGCCCGCGCGCGCCGACAGCAGGCTGCCGGTGAGCGGCCCGCAGGCCGTGCCGAGCGAGGAGGCGGAGCCGACGAGGACCGCCCACCGGCCACGCTGGTCCATCGACGCGGCGAGACCGATCACGTACGACAGGACCACCGGGTACAGCGTGTTCCAGGCGATCTCGCCCGTCGCGAACGACGTCAGATCGGACGCCGCCGCGCTCACGGCGATGCAGCCGGCGATCAGTACCGTGCCCAGGCCGATCGGCAGTGCCCGGCCGAGCCGCGGGCCGAGAACGCCCGCGCACACGACGCCGAGGAGTCCGGCGCCCAGGGCCACCGCGAACACCGCGCCGACCGTGACCTCGCCGAGCCCCGCCTGCGTGAGCCCGATCCGGCCGCTCACGCCCCACAGGGAGTTCTGCGCGAGCGACCAGAAGAGCATCGCCGCGGCGAGCAGCAGGCCGGAGCGGCGGTGGGGCAGCGGGCCTGCGGAGCGCACGGTCCGCGTCGCCGGGGCGCGGGCCGGCAGACGGCCCGTCAGCGGCAGGACGAGCAGGGCCGTGACGGCGATGGCGGCGAGGGGGACGCCGTGCGCCGGGCCCAGGTGCGGGATCGTCAGATACAGCGCGCCCGCGAGGGCGGAGACGCCGAGCAGACCCAGCGTGGTGACGCGGTGCGGGTCGGGCCGACCGGCGATCCCGGTCGCGGCGACCGTGGTGGCCGTACCGGAGCCGAAGCCGCCGACGACCGCGCCGGCCACGACGAGGGGGAGCGCGGTCGACAGCGCGGCGGTGCCGTAGCCGGCGACCGCGAGGAGCAGCCCGGCGCGGGCGAGCCGGCGGGGGCCGAACCGGTCGACGCGGGAGGCGAGGAGGAAGCCGGCCGAGGCCGAACTCAGCAGCAGGACACTGCCGATGGCTCCGGCCCGGGTCGCCGACAGCGGGAGTCCCGCGTCGAGGCGGCCGACGGTGGTGGGGAGGAGATACGCGGCGAGGTACCCGGCCGTGAAAAGGGCGACGAGGGGCCAGGGCGTGGTGGTGCGGGCGGACACGGGCGTTCCCAGGGCATGCGAAAGGAGCGGCTCAAGAAGGGGGATTGGGCGGCTGTCGACGGACAGGAACGCGCGGGGCAATTTGTATCAAGGCGGTGGCACCTCGAAAAAGGCGGGAGGGTGTGATCTGGAGCACTTCCTGTTTGGGGTGGGGAGCCGGGGGTAGATGCGACGCCGTTTCCCGGGGCCTCCGAGGACGTGGAGCCGCTTCACGCGCGCGTGAAGGTGGTGTTCCCGCAGGTGGGGGAGTGCGGCCCGGGACGCGGTCGGACACCGGCGCCGGGCCCCGCGGAGCCGGCCGATCGCACCGGGAGGGCCCGCCGGACTGCTCCGCCGCCGCACGGGCAGGAGCGGGCGAGAACCACGCGCCGGGGACGGCCCCGCCGCGGGCGGTCCTCGCGTGCGACACCCGCCGGGCCCGCGGGGGCGAGGTCGGCCACCGGGACGGCGGCCCGCCCCGACCACGGCGGCGCCCCGGCGTGACCCACGGCCCGGACGGCGCGTGTGGTGCACACTGGCCAGATCCGTACCACCCCAGGGAGCACACCGTGATCGCGTCCAACGGTGAAGGACCGTTCGGCCAGGCCCATGTGGACCCGCTCGCCGGGCTGCGCACGCCGCAGGACCCGCCCTGGGACGTCTACCTCACCGGCACCGTCTTCCTGGACATCATTTTCACCGGCCTCGACTCGGCCCCCGTGCGCGGTACCGAGTCCTGGGCGCGGGGCATGGGTTCGAGCCCCGGCGGCGTCGCGAACATGGCCACCGCCCTGGCCCGCCTCGGCCTGCGGACCTCCCTCGCCGCCGCGTTCGGGGACGACCACTACGGCGAGTACTGCTGGGACGCGCTGGAACAGGGCGAGGGCATCGACCTGTCCACCTCCCGGACCGTCCCCGACTGGCACTCCCCGGTCACCGTGTCCATGGCCTACGAGGGCGAACGGACCATGGTCAGCCACGGTCACGAGCCGCCCCCCGAGGAAGCCGCCCCCGACTGCCCGCCCCGCGCCCGGGCCGCCGTCGCCTCCCTCACCCCCGGCGTCCGCGACCCGTGGATCGCCCAGGCGGCGAGCCGCGGCACCCGGATCTTCGCCGACGTCGGCTGGGACGACACCGGCCGCTGGGACCTCGCCGGCCTCGCCGACCTCGCGCACTGCGAGGCGTTCCTGCCGAACGCCGAGGAGGCCATGCGCTACACCGGAGCCGACTGCCCCCGCGCCGCGGCCCACGCGCTCGCCGAACACGTGCCGCTCGCGGTCGTCACCCTCGGCTCCGAGGGCGCCTACGCCGTCGACGGCCGCACCGGCGACAGCGCCGCGGTCCCCGCCATCGCCGTCGAGGCGCTCGACCCCACCGGCGCCGGAGACGTCTTCGTGGCCGGCTTCGTCATGGGCACCCTCGCCGACTGGCCGCTCGCCGACCGCCTCGCCTTCGCCGGCCTCACCGCCGCGCTCTCCGTCCAGGACTTCGGCGGATCCCTCTCCGCGCCCGGCTGGTCGGAGATCGCCGCCTGGTGGCGCCGCGTCCAGTCGGTCGACGACCAGGACCCCGCCGCGCTGCGCCGGTACGCCTTCCTGGAGGGCCTGCTCCCGGACGTGACCCGCCCCTGGCCGCTGCGTCGCGCGGTCCCGACGATCGGGTTCGGCCGCTCGGTGTGAGGTCACGACCGCGTGACGTGAGGAAAAGCCCTACGGCTCTGTCAGCGCCGCGACGTACGCTGGGAGACGCAACGCTGCCCGTGTGGCAAGCGTGCCGACCGAGGAGGATACGCAGGCCTACAGAGCCGGCCCATGACTCAGACACCCACAGCTCACGGCCCCGCCCAGGGGCAGGCGCGCGCGCACTTCACCGTCCCGGCCAAGCACCCCATGGTGACCGTTCTGGGGTCCGGAGACTCGCTGCTGCGCGTGATCGAGACGGCCTTCCCGGCGGCCGACATCCATGTCCGGGGCAATGAGATCAGTGCGGTCGGCGACGCCGGTGAAGTCGCTCTCGTCCAGCGCCTGTTCGACGAGATGATGCTGGTGCTCCGCACCGGGCAGCCCATGACGGAGGACGCAGTGGAACGCTCGATCGCCATGCTGAGGGCGAGCGAGAACGGGGAGGGCGACGGCCAGGAGACACCGGCCGAAGTGCTCACGCAGAACATCCTGTCCTCGCGAGGCCGCACCATCCGCCCCAAGACGCTCAACCAGAAGCGCTACGTCGACGCCATCGACAAGCACACCATCGTGTTCGGCATCGGCCCCGCCGGTACGGGCAAGACCTACCTCGCGATGGCGAAGGCCGTCCAGGCGCTGCAGTCCAAGCAGGTCAACCGCATCATCCTGACCCGCCCCGCGGTCGAGGCCGGCGAGCGCCTCGGCTTCCTCCCGGGCACGCTCTACGAGAAGATCGACCCGTACCTGCGCCCGCTGTACGACGCGCTGCACGACATGCTCGACCCCGACTCGATCCCGAAGCTGATGGCCTCGGGCACGATCGAGGTGGCACCGCTGGCGTACATGCGCGGTCGCACCCTGAACGACGCCTTCATCATCCTGGACGAGGCCCAGAACACGAGCCCCGAGCAGATGAAGATGTTCCTCACGAGGCTCGGCTTCGAGTCGAAGATCGTGATCACCGGTGACGTGACGCAGGTCGACCTGCCGAGCGGCACCAAGTCGGGTCTGCGGCAGGTCCAGGATATCCTGGAGGGCCTCGACGACGTGCACTTCTCACGGCTCACGTCCCAGGATGTCGTCCGGCACAAGCTGGTCGGCCGTATCGTCGACGCGTACGAGAAGTACGACAGCGAGAACGGCACCGAGAACGGCACGCACAAGGGCCGCGGCAGCGCCGGACACAAGGGGAAGTAGACCAGCACGACCATGTCGATCGACGTCAACAACGAATCCGGAACCGAGGTCGACGAGCAGGCGATCCTCGACATCGCCCGCTACGCGCTCGCGCGGATGCGCATCCACCCGCTCTCCGAGCTCTCGGTGATCGTCGTGGACACCGACGCCATGGAGCAGCTCCACATCCAGTGGATGGACCTGCCCGGCCCGACGGACGTCATGTCCTTCCCGATGGACGAGCTGCGTCCGCCGTCGAAGGACGACGACGAGCCGCCGCAGGGCCTGCTCGGCGACATCGTGCTCTGTCCCGAGGTCGCCGAGCAGCAGGGCAAGGACGCCGCGACGCAGCACTCCATGGACGAGGAGCTCCAACTCCTCACCGTCCACGGAGTGCTGCACCTCCTCGGCTACGACCACGAGGAGCCCGACGAGAAGGCCGAGATGTTCGGTCTGCAGGCCGCCATCGTGGACGGCTGGCGCGCGGAGAAGGGCATGACGGGTCCCTCACCGGCCCCGACCGTGTCATGAGCCCACAGCTTGTCATCGGTGCCATCGCCCTCGTCGTCGTCGCCTGGCTCGCCGCCTGCGCGGAGGCAGGGCTCGCCCGCGTCTCCAGCTTCCGCGCGGAGGAGGCCGTCCGCAGCGGCCGGCGCGGCAGCGCCAAACTCGCCCAGATCGCGGCGGATCCGACGCGCTACCTGAACGTCGCGCTCCTCGTCCGCATCACCTGCGAGATGGCGGCCGCCGCGCTCGTCGTCTACGCCTGCCTGAACGAGTTCGACAAGACCTGGCAGGCACTCGCCGTCGCGATCGCCGTCATGGTCCTCGTGTCGTACGTCGCGGTCGGCGTCTCACCGCGCACCATCGGCCGTCAGCACCCGCTGAACACGGCGACCGCCGCCGCGTACGTCCTGCTGCCGCTGGCCCGCGTGATGGGCCCGATCCCCCCGCTGCTGATCCTCATCGGCAACGCGCTCACCCCCGGCAAGGGCTTCCGGCGCGGCCCGTTCGCCTCCGAGGCGGAACTGCGGGCGCTCGTCGACCTCGCCGAGAAGGAGTCCCTCATCGAGGACGAGGAGCGCCGCATGGTGCACTCCGTCTTCGAACTGGGCGACACCCTCGTCCGCGAGGTCATGGTGCCGCGCACCGACCTCGTCGTCATCGAGCGCTACAAGACGATCCGGCAGGCCCTCACCCTGGCCCTGCGCTCCGGCTTCTCGCGGATCCCGGTCACCGGGGAGAGCGAGGACGACATCGTCGGGATCGTCTACCTGAAGGACCTCGCCCGCAAGACGCACATCAGCCGGGACGCCGAGTCCGAACTGGTCGCCACGGCCATGCGTCCCGCCACCTTCGTGCCCGACACGAAGAACGCGGGCGACCTGCTGCGCGAGATGCAGCAGGAACGCAACCACGTCGCCGTCGTCATCGACGAGTACGGCGGCACGGCGGGCATCGTCACCATCGAGGACATCCTCGAGGAGATCGTCGGCGAGATCACCGACGAGTACGACCGCGAACTGCCGCCCGTCCAGGACCTCGGCGACGACCGCTACCGGGTGACCGCCCGCCTCGACATCGGCGACCTCGGCGAGCTGTACGGCTTCGAGGCGTACGACGACGAGGACGTGGAGACCGTCGGCGGCCTCCTCGCCAAGGCCCTCGGCCGGGTGCCCATCGCCGGCGCCTCCTCGGTCGTCGCGCTCCCCGACGGACGCGAACTGCGGCTCACGGCGGAGGCCTCCGCCGGCCGCCGGAACAAGATCGTCACGGTGCTCGTCGAACCCGTCGGCCCGGACGCTCCCGCACCGGAGGAGAAGCCGGAGTGACCCCGGGGCAACTGCGCGCGTTCTGCCTGTCCTTCAACGCCTCGGTCGAGGACTTCCCCTTCAACCCGGAGACCTCGGTCTTCAAGGTGCTGGGCAAGCTCTTCGCCCTGACGAACCTGGACGCGCGCCCGCTCACGGTCAACCTCAAGTGCGACCCGCAGGACGCCCTGCGCCTGCGCGAGCAGCACCCCGAACTGATCCTCCCGGGCTACCACATGAACAAGCGGCACTGGAACACGGTGACGGTGGACGGCGAACTCCCGGACCGCCTGGTCCGGGAGCTCGTCGAGGATTCGTACGATCTCGTCGTCGCCGGTCTGCCGCGTGCCGAGCGGCTGCGGCTCGACCGGCCCTGACGGACGCCGGCCCGGGGCCACGCCCCGCGGGAGGTCAGCGGACCCGGCCCGCGCCGCGCCGCCCGAAGCCCACCGCGACCAGCACCGCCGCCGCGAGGACGATCGCCGCGTCCAGCGCGAGGACCGTGTGGACGCCGGCCGGCAGGTCGTCCGACGTCGTCGCGAGGACACCGAGGAGCGGGATGCCGACCGTGATGCCCACCTGCTGGGTGGACGTCACCAGGCCGGTCGCCAGCCCCTGTTCCTCGTCCGGAACCCCCGAGGTGACGGTCAGCCCGTACGAGATGATCGCGCCCAGGTGGCACATGCTCGCCAGCGACACCGCGGCCGTCGCGATCCACACGGACCAGCCGTGCGTGCCGAGCAGCAGCAGCGCCGCCACGAACAGGCCCTGCCCGGCCAGCGATCCGACCAGCGTGCGGCGGGCGCCGACCCGGCCGATGACCTTCGGCGCGTACATCCCGGCGACGGCCGACATCACACCCTGCGCGCCGAACACCAGGCCCGTCTCGAACGCCGACAGACCGAGCGTCTCCTGGAGGTACAGGGTCAGCACGAACACGACCGTCGACATCATCGAGAAGGTCACCAGACCGCCCAGGTTGCCCCACGCCACCGTGCGGCGACGCAGCATCGGCAGGCTGACCAGCGGGTCGGCGGCACGGGACTCGATCCGCACGAAGGCGCCCAGCAGCAGCACACCGGCGACGAGCGTGACGATCACGTCGGCGCCGCCGAAGCCGTTCTCCGCGGCCGTGGACAGGGCGTAGATCAGAGCCAGCAGTCCGCCCGTGACCGCGACCGCGCCCGGCACGTCCAGGCGGGGACGCTCAGGGGTCCGGGACTCGGGCAGCAGACCCGGCGCCAGCGGCAGCACGATCAGCGCGAACAGCGACAGCAGCCCCATCGTCGAACGCCAGCCGAGGACGTCGGTCAGGACCCCGCCCGCCACCATCCCCACGGTGAAGCCGAGCGAGAGGACCGTGCCCGAGACACCGAGCGCCCGGTCACGCGCCGGACCCTCCGGGAACGTCGTGGTCAGCAGCGACATGCCGGTCGGCACGATCGCCGCGGCGCCGAGCCCCTGGAGCGCCCGCCCGGCCAGGAACGACGCCGGGTCCCAGGCGAACGTCGCGAGCAGCGAAGCCGCCCCGAACAGGGCGAGACCCGAGAGGAAGAGCCGGCGGCGGCCGTACAGGTCGCCCATGCGGCCGAAGAGCAGCAGGAAGCCGCCGGACGGCAGGGCGAACGCGGTGACCGCCCACTGCAGCGCGGCCCGGCTCATGCCGAGGTCGCCGCCGAGCACGGGCAGCGCCACGTTCAGGACGGAGAAGTCCAGCGCGACCATGAACTGCGCGGCACACAGCACGAACAGGACGAGCCTGTCGCGCCGTGACAGCCGGTCGGCCCGGGGTGGTCGGTGCACCCGGCCCGGGCCGGCCGGGGTCCCGCGGCCGTCGCCGGTGTCCGGCACCCGGGCGGCCGAGAGGGAGTCGGTGGTGGTGTCGCCGGTGGTCTGTGTCGTCGTCTCGATGGGCATGGCAAGAGCATCCGGCGGCCGGAACACCCGTGGGGAGCCGCAACTTATGCTGGTGGTCGCACCACCAGCCACCGAAGGGGACCGGCAGGTGCACCGAAGGGGGAGGCAGACGTGACGGAGGACGTCCTCGGGACCGGGACCCAACGGCGCAGGGAACTGCGCGAGTTCCTGATGAGCCGCAGGGCGCGGGTCTCACCCGCCGAGGCCGGGCTCCCGGACGGCGGCGCCCGCCGCCGCACACCGGGCCTGCGCCGTGAGGAGGTCGCCGTCCTCGCGGGCGTGGGCGCCTCCTGGTACCAGTGGCTGGAGCAGGGGCGGGACATCTCCGTGTCGCCGCAGGTCCTCGACGCGGTCGCCCGGGTGTTGCGGCTCAGCAACACCGAGCGCCGCCATCTGTACACGCTGGCCGGACTGAACCCGCCCGCGCCCGAAGTCGCCCCCGGGGACCGGGACATGTGCGACGGGCTGCGCCGGCTGATCGACACGTGGATGCCGTATCCGGCGCACATCATGGACCCGTACTACAACTGCGTGATGTACAACGACGCCGCCTCGGTGGTCCTCGGCATGCGGCCGGAGAACACCCAGAACTGCATCGTCGACTTCTTCACCGACCCGCTCTACCGGGGCCGTTCACGCACCTGGGAGCGGAACGCGCGAACCGTCGTCGCCCAGTTCCGCGCCTCCTGCGCCGCCGCGCCCGACGACGAGGGTTTCCACGAGGTGCTGGCCCGACTGACCGAGGTGAGCGAGGAGTTCGCGCGGCTGTGGGAGGAGCGGGACATCGAGGACGCCGGGCAGATCCGCAAGGAGCTCGACCATCCGCTGGTGGGTTTGCTCGCCGTCGAGTCGACCGCGATGAAGGTGCCGGTCCGTCCCGACCTCACCATCGTGCTGCACACCCCGCTGCCGGAGGCGAACACGGCGGCGAAGCTGGAGTGGCTGGCGTCGCCGGAGGGCCGGCGCGGGTCGATGTACCCGGTGGCCGGGTGACCGCCGGTCCGTGGTGACCCGCCGCGTCCGCCGACCCGTCGGCGGGGGGCCGCCCCCGCACTTCGTATGCTCTGGTCATGACCGACAGCAACGCGCTCGACCCCGAGGACCGCAAGATCGTCACCCTGGCCCGCTCCGCGCGGGCCCGCAACGGCGTGCCCGAGGGGGCGGCCGTACGTGACGAGACCGGCCGGACGTACGTCGCCGGGACCGTGGACCTGCCCTCGCTGCGGCTGAGCGCCCTGCAGACGGCCGTCGCGATGGCCGTGGCCTCCGGGGCGAAGTCGCTGGAGGCCGCAGCCGTGGTCTCCGCGGCGGACGTTCTCGCGGACACGGACCGCGCGGCCGTGTCCGACCTCGGCGGCCCCGGCACGCCGGTGCTGCTGGCCGGGCCCGACGGCGCCGTCCGCCTGACGGTCACCGCGGGCTGAGCCCGGGCCCCGGCCGGCGGTCGCGCCGGACCCGGGGGTCCCGGAGGGGGTGTCGCCGACCGCTCAGAAGCCGAGCTTGCGGAGCTGGCGGGGATCCCGCTGCCAGTCCTTGGCGACCTTCACGTGCAGGTCGAGGAAGACCGGCGTGCCGAGGAGCGCCTCGATCTGCTTGCGGGACTTGATGCCGACGTCCTTCAGCCGCTTGCCCTTCGGGCCGATGACGATGCCCTTCTGGCTGGGCCGCTCGATGTAGACGAAGGCGTGGATGTCCAGGAGCGGCCGGTCGGCGGGCCGGTCCTCGCGCGGCAGCATCTCCTCGACCACGACCGCGATGGAGTGCGGAAGTTCGTCGCGCACGCCCTCCAGGGCGGCCTCACGGATCAGCTCCGCGATCATGACCTGCTCGGGCTCGTCCGTCAGGTCGCCCTCGGGGTAGAGCGCGGGCCCCTCCGGCAGCAGCGGGACGATCAGGTCGGCGAGCAGACCCACCTGCTGGTCGGCGACCGCCGACACCGGCACGATCTCCGCCCATTCGAATCCCAGCTCGCGCCCGAGCTGGTCGATCGCGATGAGCTGCTCCGCGAGCGTCTTGCTGTCGACGAGGTCCGTCTTCGTGACGATCGCGATCTTCGGCGTCTTCTTGATCGACGCCAGTTCCTTCGCGATGAAACGGTCGCCCGGGCCGAGCTTCTCGTTCGCGGGCAGGCAGAAGCCGATCACGTCGACCTCGGCCCAGGTCGTGCGGACGATGTCGTTGAGCCGCTCGCCCAGCAGGGTGCGGGGTTTGTGCAGGCCAGGGGTGTCGACGAGGATCAACTGCGCGTCGGGCCGGTGCACGATGCCGCGCACCGTGTGCCGGGTGGTCTGCGGCTGGTCCGCGGTGATCGCCACCTTCTGGCCGACCAGAGCGTTCGTGAGGGTGGACTTGCCCGCGTTGGGGCGGCCCACGAAGCAGGCGAAGCCGGCGCGGTGGGGTCCCACGGCCTCGGGGGCGCGCGAGGTGCCCGCGTCCTCGGACGGCTCGGATGACTGGTTGCGAACGCTCATGGCGCCCATTGTCCCTGATCGTCGGGGGCCCGCCGTACCAAGCTGTTCGAGTCGCCGGAACCGGGTCCCCGGCCACCGGGGTGAAGACCCGCCGGGATCTTACGGAGCGGGACGGGAACGCCTACGATCACCGGGGTCCCGGGCGACGGCGCCCCGGTTCCGCAGCCCCTCCCCGCCGCCTGTCCCACCCACCCCGCAGAAGGTCGAGCCCGGGCATGAAGCTCATCACCGCGATCGTCAAGCCCTACCGGCTCGACGAGGTCAAGACCGCACTCCAGGAGATCGGCGTGCACGGCCTGACCGTCACCGAGGCCAGCGGATACGGACGCCAGCGCGGCCACACCGAGGTGTACCGCGGCGCCGAGTACCAGGTCGACCTCGTTCCCAAGGTGCGGATCGAGGTCGTCGTCGAGGACGCCGAAGCCGACGCCGTCGTCGACGCGGTGGTCAAGGCCGCGCGGACCGGCAAGATCGGCGACGGCAAGGTGTGGACCGTCCCGGTGGAGACGGTGGTGCGGGTCCGGACCGACGAACGCGGACCCGACGCCCTCTGAGCACCGAAGGCACCGCGCCCGCAGCCCCGGCCGGGCCGGTCACGCCGGTCCGGCGGCCGCCGCCATGTCCTGCAGGCCCACCACGCGCAGCAGTCGCAGACGCTCGTGGGACTCGCTGCCGTGCCGTGCCGTGTGGACGGTACGCCCCCGGCGCGGCGGCCCGGATCCACAACATCGTCGACGACGCCCCCGTCACCGCCGTCGACCTGCACAGGATCAACGGCGTCGAGGTGCCGCCCGCCCCGTACGAGCGCACCGACCCCGACCCCTGGAACGGTGTCGTCTCCACCGACCGCATCCGCCACGACCTGGACTTCCGCCCGATCCACCCCACCCTGTGGAGCGCCCGTGACGCCGGGGCCCCGTGACCGGGCGGGCGCGGAGTCCCACCCCCACCCCTCGGTCCGCTCAGTCCACCCCCTTGATCCGCCCCACCAGCACCGCCCCAGCGAGACCGATCACCGCCGCGACCGCGTAGAGCACCCGGTAGCCGCCCAGATACGTCACGACCGGCGCCGCCAGGACGGGCGCGGCGACCTGGGGGAGGGCGTTGGCGATGTTGATCACGCCGAGGTCCTTGCCGCGGTCGAGGGCCGTCGGCAGGACGTCCGTCATCAGGGCGAAGTCGACGGAGGTGAACACGCCGAAGCCGACACCGAGGACGGCCGCCGCGACGATCGCGCCGGGCCAGGTCTGCCACCCCGCCAGCGCCGCGGTGGCCACCGCCATCAGGACGCCGGACCAGACCACGAACGGCTTGCGGCGGCCCACCCGGTCCGACCACACCCCGCCGACCACCACGGTGGCGAGCAGCGTGACGCCGTTCACCGCGGTCAGGATCAGGACGCCCTGCTCAGGGTCGTCGTGATGCAGCCGGTCGCGCAGGTAGTAGAGGAGATACAGCAGCACGAGGGCGTTGCTGAGGTTGATCAGGAAGCGGGTCAGCCACGCCCACGCCAGGTCGGGATGGCGGCGCGGACTCAGCCGGAAGGAGCCGAGGAAGGCCCGCCAGGACCAGACGGGCCGGGCCGCCACCGGAAGCCGCAGATCCTCGTACCGCAGCACGTACGGCAGGACACCCACCAGCGTGAACACCGCACAGGCCGCGTAGCCGCCCCCGGTGCCCCCCGCCGCCGTCGCCAGCGCCGTGCCGCCGACCACGCCGAGGATCTGCGCGGCGCCCAGCCAGCCGCCCACCGAGCCCCGCTGGAACCGGGGCACCCGGTCGGGCACGGCGGCCGTGACCGCCGCGAACGCGGCGTTCAGCGTGAGCTGGACCAGGCACCAGCCCGCCACCGCCGTCCACGGACCGTCCGCCCGCCCCAGGAGCAGCAGGGACAGCGCGCCGCCCGCCGCTCCGGCCACGATCCACGGCGTACGGCGGCCCCGGCGGGCGGTCGTCCGGTCGGAGAGCGCGCCGAACAGCGGGTTCGCGATCAGCGACACGACCGCGCCGGCCCCCGTGATCCAGGCCAGCAGCGTCTCCTTCGACATGCCGGTGCCGGGCGCGAAGTCCTCCGCCTGCGCGGCGAGAAGGATCTGCAGGGGCCCGTACCAGCCCACCCAGATCGCCCCGTTGGCGAGCGAGAGCGCCGACGTCCAGCCCCGGCCCACCCGTTCGACGGGCTCGGCGAGCGCCCCGGCGGGCACGGCCGGTCCGGTCGCGCTCATCTCCGCGCCCGCAGCACGTCCCGCAGCCAGTGGTAGGAGGCCTTGGGCGTCCGCTCCAGGGTGGCGAAGTCGACGTGGACGAGACCGAAGCGGCGCGCGTACCCCTCCGCCCACTCGAAGTTGTCCAGCAGCGACCACACGAAGTAGCCGCGGACGTCCACGCCCTGCTCCGACGCCCGGTGCAGCGCCCGGATGTGCCCGTCCAGGAAGGCGATCCGTTCCTGGTCGTCGATCCCGTCGTAGGAGCAGCCGTTCTCCGTGATGACGACGGGCGGCAGCCTCGGTCCGTAGCGCTCGCGGAAGCCCGTGAGCAGTTCGGTGAGCGCCTCGGGCACCACCGGCCAGCCGAAGTCGGTCACCGGATACCCCTCCAGCTCGTGCACGGTGAAGGGAAGGTCGGCGGGCAGACGGAGTCCGCCGAACTCGATCTCCGTTCCCTGGGGGGCGCCCACCCGGGTCGGCTGGTAGTAGTTGATCCCGTACCAGTCGAGGGGCTCCCCGATGATCTTCAGGTCCGCCTCGACGTCGCCGGGCATCAGCGCCTCGATGCCCTCGGGATAGCGGCCGAGCAGGACCGGATCGGCGAACAGGCGGTTGAGCAGCAGGTCGTAGAAGTCGGCCGCCGCCACGTCCTCGGCACCGGAGGAGGCGGCCCAGGTCGGGCCGTGCGAGTTGGCGATGCCGATGTCGCCCGCGCCGGCCGCGCGCAGCGCCCGGACGGCGAGACCGTGGGCGAGGAGCTGGTGGTGGGCCACCGGCAGCGCGTCGAACAGGAGCTGCCCGCCGGGGGCGTGCGCGCCGAGCGCGTGGCCCAGCAGGGTGTGTTCGGCGGGCTCGTTGAGGGTGATCCACTTCGTGACGCGGTCACCGAGGCGTTCGGCGACCGTTCCCGCGTACACGGCGAACCGCTCGGCGGTGTCCCGGTCCAGCCAGTCGAGTTCCACCGGCAGGTCCCAGTGGAAGAGGGTGGGGACGGGCCGGACACCCGCCGCGCACAGGGCGTCGACGAGACGGTCGTAGAAGTCGAGACCGCCCGGGGAGTTCACCCGGGGCCAGGAGATCGAGAAGCGGTACGCGTCCACGCCGAGACCGGCGAGGAGCTCCACGTCCTCGGGGTAGCGGTGGTAGTGGTCGCAGGCCACCGCCGCCGTGGAGCCGTCCTTGACGTGGCCGGGCTCGGCGGTGAAGGCGTCCCACACCGACGGGGCGCGTTCGCCGACGGCCCCCTCGATCTGGTGGGCCGAGGTGGACACGCCCCAGAGGAAGCCGGGCGGGAACTGCGGGAGGGGGTTCGTCGCCATGCGCGCGATCATCCGTACCCCGGGTAACGGAAGTCAACGGTGCGGCGACCACAGGAAGTTGACACACCCGGCGCGCACCCCGCCGGTCGCGCACCGTCGCTAGGCACCCTCCTTGAGCACCCGGGAGATCAACTCGCGCTGGTCCTCCGTGAGGCTCGGGTCGGCCGCGTGGACCGTCGTGCCGTCCACCGTGATCCGGTAGCTGAAGCCGTCCGGGACGCCGGCCGGGGGAGTGCCCCGGCCGGCGGCGAGCGTCCGCTCGGCCAGCGCGTGCCAGTCGGCCGCGTCGGGCCGTCCCGAGGTGTCCACCTCCGCACGGCGCTCGATGCCCGCGAACCCGCCCGTGCGCCTCACCGAAATACGCATGGGTCCTGTCTAGCCGAGTCGGCCGCCCGCGGCCACGGCCCCGACGCGGAACGGCACCCCTACGTGGCCGGAACTCCCACCTGTTCCCAGGCCTTGCCGACCGCCTGGAGTTCCTCCCCGTCGCTGTACCGGGAGCGCGCCGCGGCCAGCGTGAGCCGTGCGAAGTCCGAGAACAGGGCCTGCTGCGGCAGCTCCCCGCCGGTCAGCACGTCGTACCAGATCTGCCCGGCGCGCTCCCACGCGTGCCCGCCGAGCGCCTCGGCGACGAGGTAGAAGGCGTGGTTGGGGATGCCGGAGTTGATGTGGACGCCGCCGTTGTCACGGCCGGTGCGCACATAGCCGTCCATCGTCCCGGGCTGCGGGTCCTTGCCGAGCACGTCGTCGTCGTACGCGCTGCCCGGCTCCTTCATGGAGCGCAGGGCGGAGCCGGTGACCCGCGGGGCGAGGAGCCCGGCGCCGATCAGCCAGTCGGCCTCGGCGGCGCTCTGGCCGAGCGTGTACTGCTTGATCAGCGACCCGAAGACGTCCGACATCGACTCGTTCAGCGCCCCCGGCTGACCGAAGTACGTGAGGTTCGCCGTGTACTGGGTGACGCCGTGGGTCAGCTCGTGCCCGATGACGTCGATCGGGAGGGTGAAGTCGAGGAAGATCTCCCCGTCCCCGTCCCCGAACACCATCTGCTCACCGTTCCAGAAGGCGTTGTTGTAGTCGTTGTCGAAGTGCACGGTGGCGTCGAGCGGCAGGCCGTCGCCGTTGATCGAGGAGCGCTGGTAGGCGTTCAGGTAGAGGTCGAAGGTGGCGCCGAGGCCGGCGTACGCACGGTTGACGGTGGCGTCCTGGCCGGGCTCCTCGCCCTCGCCGCGGACCCGGGTGCCCGGGAGGTCCTGCCCGTGGCGGGCGTCGTAGATCGTGCGGTGCGGCTGACCGCCCGCCGCGCCCGGCGGGGCGGCGACGGAGGGCGCGCCGAGGACGGTGGTCAGCCGCCGGTGGGTGCGCTCGTACGCGTCCCGCTCCAGGGTCTGGCGGGCGGGACCGGCGAGCGCGGGGTCCTCGCTGCTCGCGAGCCGGTCGAGGACGTGGGGCGGCACGATGGTGCAGAAGACGGGCTCGAAGCCCCCGTTGGTGGTCATGCCCGGCACCCTTGCACTGAGTTATGCCAGTGTCACTACCTGCAACCATGATTGGTGAAATGCGGCGAAAGGGAGCCGGATCGTCCGCCCGCGAGTGGTATGACGCACGCTTTGTCCCCTTCGCCACCCGTGATCCCGCATACTGATACAGCCCCCCGAGGCGAGCGGGACTCGGCTAGGCTGCGGAGCATCATGCGTATCGGGCTGCTTCTCCTTAGCTGCCGCGGCGAGGGCCTGTAGTCGAGGCCGACCCCCTCCCCGCGGAGTCTGGCGTTGCGCCGTCGGCCGTCCTTTCGGACATCCTGAGGAGCCCACGCATCATGGCGAACAGCCACAGCAGCGAGCAGACCCGTGCCAACCGCCAGCGCCCCACGTCGATGCCGGTCCACAAGTACGGCCAGTACGACCAGGTCGACATCCCGGACCGCGACTGGCCGAACAACCGGATCACCGTCGCCCCCCGCTGGCTCTCCACCGACCTGCGTGACGGCAACCAGGCCCTGATCGACCCCATGTCGCCCGCGCGCAAGCGCGAGATGTTCGACCTGCTGGTGAAGATGGGCTACAAGGAGATCGAGGTCGGCTTCCCGGCGTCGGGCCAGACGGACTTCGACTTCGTCCGCTCGATCATCGAGGACGGGACCGCGATCCCCGACGACGTGACGATCTCCGTACTGACCCAGGCCCGCGAGGACCTGATCGAGCGGACCGTCGAGTCGCTGAAGGGCGCCCGGCGCGCCAACGTCCACCTGTACAACGCGACCGCCCCGGTCTTCCGCCGCGTCGTCTTCCGCGGCTCCAGGGACGACATCAAGCAGATCGCCGTCGACGGCACCCGCCTGGTCGTCGAGTACGCGGAGAAGCTGCTGGGCCCCGAGACCGAGTTCGGCTACCAGTACAGCCCCGAGATCTTCACCGACACCGAGCTGGACTTCGCCCTGGAGGTCTGCGAGGCGGTCATGGACGTCTGGCAGCCCGGCCCGGGCCGCGAGATCATCCTCAACCTGCCCGCCACCGTGGAGCGTTCCACGCCCTCCACGCACGCGGACCGCTTCGAGTGGATGGGCCGCAACCTGTCCCGCCGCGAGCACGTCTGCCTGTCGATCCACCCCCACAACGACCGCGGCACCGCCGTCGCCGCCGCCGAACTGGCGCTGATGGCCGGCGCCGACCGCGTCGAGGGCTGCCTGTTCGGCCAGGGCGAGCGCACCGGCAACGTCGACCTGGTCACCCTGGGCATGAACCTGTTCTCGCAGGGCGTCGACCCGCAGATCGACTTCTCCGACATCGACGAGATCCGCCGTACGTGGGAGTACTGCAACCAGATGGAGGTCCACGCGCGCCACCCGTACGTGGGCGACCTGGTCTACACGTCCTTCTCCGGCTCCCACCAGGACGCCATCAAGAAGGGCTTCGACGCCATGGAGGCCGACGCGGCCGCCAAGGGCGTCACCGTCGACGACATCGAGTGGGCCGTCCCCTACCTGCCCATCGACCCCAAGGACGTCGGCCGCTCCTACGAGGCCGTCATCCGCGTCAACTCGCAGTCCGGCAAGGGCGGTATCGCGTACGTCCTGAAGAACGACCACAAGCTGGACCTGCCGCGCCGGATGCAGATCGAGTTCTCGAAGCTCATCCAGCAGAAGACGGACGCCGAGGGCGGCGAGGTCACCCCGAAGGACATCTGGGCGACCTTCCAGGACGAGTACCTGCCCAACCCCGCGAACCCGTGGGGCCGCGTCCAGGTCAGGACCGGCCAGTCCACCACGGACAAGGACGGCGTGGACGCCCTCACCGTCGAGGCCACCGTCGACGGCGCGGACACCGTCCTGAGCGGCACCGGCAACGGCCCGATCTCCGCGTTCTTCGACGCCCTGCAGTCCATCGGCATCGACGTACGCCTGCTGGACTACCAGGAGCACACGATGAGCGAGGGCGCCTCCGCGCAGGCCGCCTCCTACATCGAATGCGCGATCGGCGACAAGGTTCTGTGGGGAATCGGCATCGACGCGAATACGACACGTGCCTCGCTGAAGGCCGTCGTCTCCGCCGTCAACCGCGCCGCCCGCTGACCCGTTCCACCTGCGTCTTTCCGGCCCCGTCCGCCTTCCGAGGTGGGCGGGGCCGCGGTCGTGTACCGGCCAAACCGGCCCGGGGTCACGGACGGGTCTCGTCCGGGGTACTGACGCCGCCTCGACAATGTGGCTAACATCACGCCAGCGCGGCGATGTTGCCGTGGCATTACGGAGGTGTGCGACGTGCTGCCAGGATGGGGACGAAACGGTCGCTCGGTTCAGGTTCCCCGCATCCTGGGCACCCGTACGGCGTGGAGCACCGTCGGCGACGGCGAGTTCTTCTGCCCCGGCTGCGGGGGCGACCGCAACTACCAGCGGCTCACCGGACGCCGCCGCTTCACCCTCCTCGGCGTCCCCGTGCTGCCACGCGGCGAGACCGGGCCGGTCGTCGAGTGCGCCGCCTGCCACCACCACTACGGCGCGGACGTCCTCGACCACCCCACCACCACCCGCTTCTCCGCGATGCTCCGCGACGCCGTCCACACCGTCGCCCTCGCCGTCCTCGCCGCGGGCGGCAACTGCGCCCGTACGTCGCTGGAGACCGCGGCGTCCGCCGTGCGCTCGGCCGGCTTCGACGACTGCACCGAGGACCAGCTCGGCGCCCTCGTCGAGGCACTCGCCGCCGACACCGGCCGCCTCTTCGGCGAGCCCTGCGGAGCGAGCCTGGCCATAGAGCTCCACGAGGCACTGGACCCGCTGGCCCCGCACCTCGCTGCCACCGGCCGCGAGGCGATCCTCCTCCAGGGCGCCCGTATCGCCCTGGCCGACGGCCCCTACACGCCCGCCGAGCGGGACGCCCTCGCCACCGTCGGCGCGGCCCTCACGATCTGCTCGGACGACGTCACCCGCCTCCTGGCGACGGCCCGCACCCCGTCCTGACCCCCTCCGGGACGCCGCCGCCCCGCCGCTCGCCCCGCGCCCCGGCGCGGCGTCCGCGCGCATCCGACGCGACATCGGAGTGAACCGACGCCCCGTCAGGGTGTCCTCGCCCCGCAGGCATTGCTGCGCCGCATCAGGCCCACTAACTTCTCCCCGGACATCCCACGTCCCATGTCCGACGTGATCCGCGTAGTCCGCGCAGTCCAGGGAGTGCCATGACCGTCACGACCCGCATGGCCGCGTTCGCCAGTGCCGCGGGACTCCTCACCGCCCTCGCCGCCACCGGCGGCACCGCCTCCGCCGCGCCCCTGCACGCCCGGGAGTGCACCTCCTCCGTGCCGTACACCGCGGGCCGCGGCGGCTACGACACGTATCGGATCCCCGCGACCGTCACGACCCGCGCCGGCACCCTGCTGGCCTTCGCCGAGGGGCGGCACGGCGGTGCCGGCGACACCGGCGACATCGACGTCGTCCTCAGACGCTCCTCCGACGGAGGCTGCACCTGGGGCCCGCTCCGGGTCGTCGCCTCCGGCGACGGCGACACCCGCGGCAACCCCGCCCCCGTCCTCGACCCCCGCAGCGGCCGCGTCGTCCTCCTCACCTCCTACAACAGCGGCGCCGTGAGCGAGGCGCAGATCATGCGCGGCGAGGTCACCGCGGAACAGAGCCGCCGCGTCTTCGTCCAGACCAGCCGCGACGACGGCCGTCACTTCACCGCACCGCGCGACATCACCACCGACGCCAAGCCGCCCGGCTGGCGCTGGTACGCCACCGGTCCCGGCCACGCGATCGCCCTGCGTCACGGCCCGCACGCCGGACGCCTCGTCGTACCCGCCAACCACTCGGCCGCCCCGCCCGCCGGCTCCACCGACACCGGCCAGGAGGCCAGGTACTACGGAGCCCACGCCCTCTACAGCGACGACGGCGGCCTCACCTGGCGACTCGGCTTCGTCGACGACTCCTACGACGGGAGGGTCAACGCCAACGAGAGCCAGGTCGCCGAACTCCCCGACGGGCGGCTCTACTTCAGTGCCCGCGACCAGAACGGCACGAGCCCCGGAAACCGTCTCGACACCTACTCCGATGACGGCGGCGAGACCCTCGACCGCCCCTACGCCGTCCAGCCCGCCCTGAACGACGTCCCCGTCGTCCAGGGCAGCGTCCTCCAGCTCACCGGCGGCCCCACCGCGCCGCTCCTGTTCGCCGGCCCGTCCGTCCCCACCGCCCGTCGCTCCATGGCCCTGTGGCACAGCACGACCGCGGGCGCCGACTTCACCCGGGCGGCCACCCTGTCCGCGGACCCGGCCGCCTACTCCGACCTCGTCCAGCTCGGCCCGTCCCGCGTCGGGATCCTCTACGAGACGGGCGTCACCGGCCCCTACGAGACCATCACCTTCCGACGCCTGCCCCTGAACGGCCTGCCCGGATAGCGCGACCCGGATGGCGCGAGCCCCGATGGCGCGCCCCGGATGGCGCACCCGCGGACAGCACGGGCCGGGGCAGCACGGACCGGGCGCAACTGTCCGGACTGCGCGGGCCCCGCCCTACAACAACCCCGCCCCCGCGAGGTACTTGGCCACCCGCTCGACCTCCGCCTCCGACAACGGCACCTGGGGCTCCGCCGTCGCCGGACAGGCGATGACGCCCCGCAGGAACAGCGCGGCCTTGAACGCGCCGAGCGCCGACGAACTCCCGCCCATCCGGGCCGGATCGCCGACGTCCACCATCCCGAACAGCTCGCACAGCCGCTCCTGCTCCGCCCGCGCCCCCTCCGTGTCGCCGGCCGCGCACAGGTCGTACAGCCGCACGTAGCCCGCCGGGTCGACGTTGGCCAGCCCCGGCACCACGCCGTGCGCGCCGAGGGCGAGCGCCGCGTCGACGACGACCTCGGAACCGGTGAGCGCGGTGAACCCGCCGGCACCGGGCAGGTCACGGGCCCCGGTGACGACCGAGCGGAAGGAACCGAGGTCGCCGCTGGAGTCCTTGAGGCCGGCGAGGACACCCTCCGCGGCGAGACCGAGGACCAGCTCCGGGTGCAGCTTGGTGTGCACGGAGGCGGGCATGTCGTACGCGAAGACGGGAAGTCCCGCCCCGGCCGCGACGAGCCGGAAGTGCCGGGCGATCTCGGCGGGGTGGGTGCGCGTGTAGAACGGGGCCGTCACCACGACCGCGTCCGCGCCCGCGGCCCGCGCGGCCCGCGCGTGGTCCAGGACCCGCGGCGTCGTCATGTCGATCGCCCCGGCCAGCACGGGCAACCGGCCCGCCACGTGCCCGGCCGCCGTCTCCACCACCAGCCTGCGCTGCGCGTCCGTCAGATAGGCCACCTCGGACGTCGAACCGAGCACGAACAGGCCGTGCACCCCGGCGTCCGTCAGATGGTCGATCAGCCGGACGAGCGACGGGACGTCCACCTCGCCATCCGGTGTCAGAGGAGTGCAGACGGGCGGTACGACACCGGTCAGCGGGGCGGGGAAGGTCATGAAGGCTCCCTGATGTGCTGCTGGAACGGGTCCTCGGCCAGGGCGGTGGCCGCGGCGGCGGACTCGGCCTGCGCGACCAGGGCGCGCGTCGACCGGCCCTCCTCCACAGGATGGTGACACCGGAAACGGTGCCCCGGCGCCGACGCGGCCGTGAACTCCGGCATCCGCTCCGCACACGCCTCGTCCGCCTTCCAGCACCGCGTGCGGAACGGGCAGCCGCTCGGCGGCCGCGTCGCCGACGGGACGGGCCCGGTCAGCGGAATCGGGTCGATCGGATCCAGCAGACCCGGCGTCGCCGAGAACAGCGCCCGCGTGTACGGATGCCGGGCGGAGTCGGTGACCTCACCGGCCGGCGACTCCTCCACCACCCGCCCCAGATACATCGTGATCACCCGGTCGCTCATCCGCCGCACCGTCTGGATGTCGTGCGACACGAACACCAGCGCCAGACCGAGGCGTTCCTTCAGATCGAGCAGCAGGTTGAGGATCTGCGCCCGCACCGACACGTCCAGCGCGCTCGTCGGCTCGTCCGCCACCACCAGACCCGGGTCCAGCGCCAAAGCGCGCGCGATCGCCACCCGTTGGCGCTGCCCGCCCGACAACTGACCCGGCAGCGCGTCCGCCAGCGCCCGAGGCAGACCGACGAGCGACATCAACTCCCGCACACGGTCAGCCCGTTCGGCCGAGGTGCCGCGTCGGTGCACATCGAGCGGGTCCCGCAGGATCCGTCCCACCGGCATGCGCCGGTTCAGCGCCGTCGACGGGTCCTGGAAGATCATGCCCGTGCTCGCCCCGACCGCCGTACGCCGCGCGTCCGCCTTCAGCGACCACAGATCACCGCCGTGGAACGTCACCGTCCCCGACGTCGGCCGCTGCACCCCCACCAGCACCTTCGCCAGCGTCGACTTCCCGCACCCCGACTCGCCGACCACCCCGACCGTCTCCCCGGGCGCGATCGCCAGGTCCACGCCCGTCAGCGCGTACACCCGGTCCCGGGCGAACACCCCGCCGCTGCGCGCCCGGTGCACCACGTGCACGTCCGTGAGCCGCACCAGCGGCTCCGCGCCGAAGCTCACCCCCTCCGTCACCGGCCCGGTCATCCGAGGACCCCCGGCATCTGCTGCACGGCGTTCACTTCACGGCCTCGCTCTCGGCGGTCACCAGGTCGACGGCCGGATGGTGACAGGCCGCCGTGTGCGTGGGCGGCCCCACCAGGTCCGGCGCGGTCGTCCGGCACACCTCGCTCGCCGACGGACACCGGTCGGCGAACCGGCAGCCCGCCGGGAAGTCGGCGGGGGAGGGCACGACCCCCTTGATCTGCGTCATCCGCTCGGCCGCCGACTCCAGCGACAGGACACTGCCCAGCAGCCCGCGCGTGTAGTGGTGCGCCGGCCACTCCACCAGGTCGGCCGTCACCCCCGTCTCGACGATCTGCCCGCCGTACATCACCACCACCCGGTCGGTGACCGCGGACACCAGCGCCAGATCGTGCGACACGAGGACCAGCGCGAAGTCCAGCTCCGCCCGCAGCCGCAGCAGCAACTCCATCACCTGCGCCTGCACCGTCACGTCCAGCGCCGTCGTCGGCTCGTCCGCGACGATCAGCCGGGGCTCACGGGACAGCGCCATCGCGATCAGCACCCGCTGCCGCTGCCCGCCCGACAACTCGTGCGGATAGCTGCGCAACGTCCGCCCGGCGTCCAGACCGACCAGCTCCAGCAGCTCGGCCGCGCCGCGCCGCCCACCACGCCGTATCACCTGCTTCAGCTGTGCCCTGATCGTCATCGCCGGGTTCAGCGACGACAGCGCGTCCTGGTAGACCATCGCCATCTCGTGGCCCAGCAGCCGGCGCCGCACCCGCATCGGCTCGCCCACCAACTGCCGCCCGTCGAACCGCACCTGGCCGCGGACCCGGGCTCCCTTCGGCTCCAGACCCATCACCGTCAGCGCGGTCAGCGACTTCCCGCACCCCGACTCGCCGACCAGGCCCACCACCTCACCGGGATACACCTCGAAGCCGATGCCGTCGACGATGTCCACCCCGCCGTGCCGGTCGTCGAACCCGATCGCCAGGTCCTCGACGGCGAGGACCGGGTGCGGGGCGGTGGGCCGAGGGCGGGCCCGGGAACGCAGCCGGGCCGCGGCCTCGGCGAGGCCGGGCAGTTCGAGGACCGTGCCGCCGCCCGGCCCGGGGGCCTCCAGCCGGTCCTCGGCGGGCGGCACCGACACCTCCCGGGCCGCGGGCGCCGCCCACGCGTCGGAGACCCCCTCGGAGAGGACGTTCAGACACAGCACGGTCAGCAGCATCAGCAGCCCGGGGAAGACCGTCGCCCACCAGCCGCCGGTCAGCACCATGTTCTTCCCGTCGGCGATGACACTGCCCCAGGACGGATCCGGGGGCCGCACGCCCGCGCCGATGAACGACAGCGACGCCTCGAACACGATCGCCTCGGCGACCTGCACGGTGCAGAACACCAGCACCGGCGCCGCACAGTTCACCGCCACGTGCCGCAGCACGATGTGCGGGGTACGGGCGCCGATCACCTGCTCCGCCGTAACGTAGTCCTCCCCGTACTGGTCGAGGACGTTCGCCCGCACCACCCGCGCGACCGGCGGCGTGAACAGGAACGCGATCGCGCAGATCAGCACGGTGATACCACCGCCGAACACGGCCACCAGCACGGCGGCCAGCGCGATGCCGGGGAACGCCATCACCACGTCCAGGCAGCGCATCAGCGTCTCGTCGACACCCTTGCGGGACGTCGCGGCGAACGCCCCGAGGAGCGAGCCCACCACGAGGGCGAGCGCGGTGGCGCCGAGGCCGATCGCCAGCGACCAGCGCGCCCCGTACATCAGCCGGCTCAGGATGTCCCGGCCGAGACTGTCCTGCCCCATCCAGTGGCCCGCGGACGGATGCCCCGTGCCGCCCACCGGCGGCAGCTGGTCGAGCGGATCGTGCGGGGCGATCAGCGGCGCGAACAGCGCCACCAGCACGACCACGGCCAGGAAACACACCGCGATCCGCGACAGCGCCGGCAGCCGGCGCCAGCCGCGCAGCCGGACACCGGGCCGGGCGAGGACCCCCGCCAGTTCCTTCCGCGTGAACATCAGGACGCTTCCCTCAGTCGTGGGTTGACCAGCAGATACAGGAGGTCGATGACGAGGTTCACCACCACGAAGCCGGTGGCCGTGGTCAGGACGACGCCCTGCACGACCGCCGGGTCGCCGTTCTGCACGGCGTCGATCATCAGCTTGCCCATGCCGGGCAGCGAGAAGATCGTCTCGATGACGACCGCGCCGCCCAGCAGATAGCCCACGCGCAGGCCCAGTACGGTCAGCGGGTTCATCAGCGCGTTGCGCAGCACGTTCCGGCCGACGACCACCCGGGGCGGCAGTCCGCTGCCGATCGCGGTGCGCACGTAGTCCTTGTCGAGCTCCTCCACCACGGACGTCCGCACGATCCGGGTGAGCTGCGCGGCGACCGGCAGGGACAGCGCGAGCGCGGGCAGCGCCATCGTCCTCAGCCAGCCGGTGAGCGAGTCGGCCGGGTTGATGTAGCCGCCGGTCGGGAACCAGCCCCGGTCGACGGCGAGGTACTGGATCATCAGCAGGGCCAGCCAGAAGCCCGGCGCGGCGACCCCGGTCAGCGACACGACCCGGATGATCTGGTCCGGCAGCCGGTCCCGGTGGATCGCTGCCGTGACCCCGCCGAGCAGCGCCAGCACCACCGCGATGCCGAGGCCCAGGAACGTCAGCTGGAGGGTGAGCGGCAGCGCGGTGGTGACCTGCTCGACGACCGGCGCCCGGGTCAGCGCGCTGGTGCCCAGGTCGCCGTGGAGGAGGTCCCCGACGAAGTGGACGTAGCGCACGGGCAGCGGGTCGAGCAGGCCGTTCTGTTCCCGGAAGTCGTGCAGCTGACCGGGGGTGGGGTTGGCGCCCTGGAAGAACGCGGACGCCGGGTCGACGTCCGAGAACCGCATCACCAGGAACACGAACAGGACGATCCCGAGCATCAGCGGTACGAGCAGCGCGACACGGCGCAGCAGGATCCTGACGATGACGACCACGTACGGACTCTCCTGTCGCCTAGACCCACTTGGCTTGCAGCAGGTTGATGCCCGGGTAGGGCTGTGGCCTTATCCCGGTGAGCCGGTGCGGGTTCCACGCGGTCATCAGCTCGTTGTGCACGACCGGGTAGAGCACGGCCTGTTCGGCGACGACGTCGATGTAGTCCTGGATCATCGTCTTCTTCCGGCCGGCGTCCGGCTCCCGGGTCGCCCGATCCATGTCCTGGAACAGCTTCCTGGCGACGGGGTCGCCGGCCCAGCGGGCGTAGCCCATCCACAGGTTCTGCGGGCCGTGGTTGTAGCGCATGATCAGGTCGGCGTCGAGGCCGAACTGGTTGGGGTTCGAGGCGGCGGCGACCACCTGGTAGTCCTGCTTCTGGTCCATCTTGGTGAAGACGGCCGTGGTCTCCTGCGGGGCCAGCGTCGTCTTCACACCGATCGCGTCCCAGGACGCCTTGACGGTCGGCAGGCAGTCGACGATCCAGCTGACGTTCACGGCCAGGATCTCGATCGTCAGCCCCTTGACCCCGGCCTCCTTCAGAAGCCTCTTCGCCTTCTCCGGGTCGTAGGAGTAGACGGTCCTGGCGGGCCGGTAGGCGGGGTTGGCCTCGTTCAGGAACGACGTCGAGGGCCTTCCGTGCCCCTTGAGGGCGACCTCGACCATCTTCTGCGTGTCGATGGCGTAGTGCAGCGCCTGCCGGACGCGGACGTCGTCGAACGGCTTGTGCTGCGTGTTGAACATGAGGAACAGGTTGTTCATACCGGCGCCGCCCCGCACCGTCATGCCGCCCTTGGTGAGCTGCCCGATGTTCGCGTACGGGACGTTGTCGGCGATCTGCGCGCCGGCGCTCGCCCCGGAGATCTTCGCGACGCGGGGCGCGGCGTCCACTATGGTCAGCCAGTTCATCTTCTGGAAGGCGGCCCTGCGCGGCCCGTTGTACGCGGCGAACGCCTCGAACGTGGTGTTCGACTTCGGGTGGTGCGCGGTCTGCCGGTACGGTCCCGAGCCGATCGCCTTCCCCCTGATCGCGTCGTCCCAGGCACCCGGCAGCGAGAACACGTGCCTGGGCATGATCTTCGCGAGCGTGAGCCGGGAGATCCCCTCCGGGAAGGGGAACTTGAGGACCAGTTCCACGGTCCGCGCGTCGATCCTGCGGACCTCCTTCAGCCAGCTCGCGAAGAAGCCCTTGGCCAGCGTCTGGGTCCTCGGGTCGAGGATCCGGTCGAAGACGAACACCACGTCGTCGGCGGTGACCGGCCTCCCGTCGTGGAACGTGGCGCCCGCCCGCAGCGTGAACCTCCACGACGTGCCCGTCGGATCGGCGGGCACCCGCGTGGCGAGCGCCGCGTACGGCTCGCGGGAGATCGGGTCCGTGTCGAGCAGACCCTCGTAGATGTGGTTGTTGGCGGCCATGCAGAACGCGGACGCGGTCTGCGTCGGATCCCAGCTGCCGTCGTTCCCGTAGCCGATCACGGCCGTCAGGGTGGCGTTCCTGCCGCTGCCCGAGTTCCCCGTGTCGTTGGTGGACTCCGGCCCGGACGAACAGGCCGCCAGCGACGAGGACAGCGCTGCGGCGGCGCCCAGGGCGCCGGTGTACTTCAGGAACGACCGGCGGTGCAGCGCCGGAGCGGTGGTCACGTCGCGCACGGTTCCTCCAGCAAGGAGTGGTCCAGTTGAGCGGTCCGGTGAAGCGGTGGAGCGGCCGGTCCTCGGAGCCGCGGACCCGGACCGGTCGGCACGTCGGCCCGGGGCCGTGCGGCAGGAGATACGACGTCCTACGTCATAGGCGGCAGCGCGACCCTAAAAGGGGCCGTCGAGGGGGTCAAGGGATCGCACACGAATGGCGTATCTTCCACGGGTGCGACCAATGACGGCTTGAAACAGGGGCAGTTGGCCGAACCAGGACTTTAATCAGCCCGGAGGTGGGACGTCCGATGTCCAGCGAGCGTACGATGCGGCGCATGCCTGAGGAGACCGGGAACCGGGGCCGAGCCGAGCGCCGGGTGACCAGCCAGATCCAGCGCGAGGTCATGCAGCTGATCCTCGACCGGGGGCTCCCCGCCGGCTCCCCGCTGCCCACCGAGACCGAGCTGATGAACGACCTCGGGGTGAGCCGCAACTCCGTCCGCGAGGCCCTCAAGGCCCTCCAGGCGCTCGACATAGTGGAGATCCGGCACGGCTACGGCACCTACGTCGGCGAGGCGTCCATGACCCCCCTCGTCGACGGCCTCACCTTCCGCACCCTCGCCCGCCCGGACGACCCCACCGGGGCCCTCGCCGAGATCCTCCAGGTCCGCGAGGTGCTGGAGGAAGGCCTCATGAGCCGCGTCGCCGAACTCCTCACCGAGGACGAACTCGACCGGCTCGAAACCGTCGTCACCCGGATGGAGACGGCCGCCCGCGACGGACGCTCCTTCCCCGAACTCGACAGCGAGTTCCACGAACTCCTCTACGCCTCCCTCGGCAACCCCCTCGTCCCCCAACTCCTCAACGCCTTCTGGACCGTCTTCCGCCGCGTCGCCGCCGTCCGCGGCTGGACCGACGACATCACCCCCGAGGTCACCGCCCGCCGCCACCGCGACATCCTCACCGCCCTCCGCGCCCGCGACGTCGACGGCGCCCGGCGCGCGATGTCCGACCACTTCCGCGGCATCGAGGCGCGAGCCGCCCAGGGCGCCCGCGGCGTGAGCTGACCCCGACCCGGGCCCGCCCGTCATCGGGCGCCCGTGCGGGACCGTCCGTACGGGCGGGCGCGCGTGCGGCGCCTGGTGCGGCACCGGCGCGCCCGGCGTTCAACACCCCTATCAGGCAGGCGTGTTGATGCCGGTCGCCGCGCCCCCGACGGGTGTGGAGCGACAGGTGATCAGCCGTAGCCGGGCCGCCGCCCCCTACCCTGACCCCATGGCCGAAACCGGACCCGAACCCCAGCCCGGCGCCCGCCCCGACTCCGTTGCCGGGAGCGGTACTTGGGAGCCGGGTGATGCGGGTGTCCTGTGGCTGCCCTCCGGGCGACCGGTCCGCGGACGGGCGCTGCGGCGGCCCCTCCCGGACGACGGCACCCCGGCGCCCACGTACGCCGTGTACCTCCTCGGCAAGGAGCCGCCCCCGGTGCCCTGGGAGGCCCGCTGGCTGCGGTGGCCCGACTTCCGGCTCCCCGCCGACCGCGCCGAGGCCCGCGCCGTCCTGACCGAGGCCTGGCGGCGGACGGCCGGCGAACGCGTCGAGATCGCCTGCGCCGGCGGCCGGGGCCGCACCGGCACCGCCCTGGCCTGCCTCGCCGTCCTCGACGGCGTCCCGCCCGCCGACGCGGTCACCCACGTCCGTCGCCACTACGACCGCCACGCGGTGGAGACCCCCTGGCAACGCGCCTACGTACGCCACTTCGCCCCGCAGGACTAAGGCCTGATCCACACAGCAGGCCCTGGCGACGGGCACCCGGCCGCTCAGGCCGTCAGCTCCGTCTGCTGCGGGTGCGTGGCAGCGCTGTCGTGACGGATGAACCACTCCGTGGCCATCAGCCTCCGCCGCTCCTCCGGGGGGAGTTCGGCGAGCCGGCCCGGCAGCGCGCCGCGCGCCACCTCGGCACGGTGGGCGAACACCGCCTCGATCTTCCGGTCCAGCCAGGGACCCGCCTCGACCGTCGCCGTCACCCACGCGTCCGGGACACTGAACATCGGCCTGCCCTCCCGGACCAGCAGCGGGCCCAGCTCCCGGGCGGCGGAGTCGGGATGCGTGGCCAGACAGACGGCGCCCGGCCGCCACGCCGGGCCCGCGTCCGGGTAGAACTGGTCCAGCCCGGCCGCCTCCACCGCGAGCACCGTCACCCGGTGGGTGTGCACATGATCCGGGTGACCCGTCAGCCCGCCGTACGCGTCGTGCGTCACCACGAGGTCCGGCCGGACCTCCCGGATGTGCGCCACCAGCCGCCGTACCGCCTCGTCCAGCGGCGCGTCGCAGAACCGGACCGCCCCCGGCGCCGACCCCGGGAAACGGGCGTCGGCGTAGCCGAGCAGGCGGGGCGCGCCCGCGCCGAGGACGCGCAGCGCGTCGGCGAGTTCCGCAGCCCGCCGGGTGTCCCGCGCCCAGGTCGCCGTCACGACCGCCGTACGGGCGCCCGACGCCGCGTGCCGGGCGAGCACGCCGCCCGCCGACAGGGACTCGTCGTCCGGGTGCGCGAACACCGCCAGAAGGCTCGGAAGGGTCATCGCCGGATCGTCCTCCCCCGCGGAGGGCTCGTTCACAGGCCAGCGCAGGCTACCCTTCCCCGCCGTCCGGCCGGTCGGCGTCACCCGTCCGCCGGTACCCCCGACCACCTGACGGACCCACCGCCCCCGCCCGCGGCCACCGCCAACCTCCGCGCCCCGCACGGCACTTGCCGCGGGCCGATCCTGCCGAGTGTAGATGCGGAGCGTCACCACCAGGATGCGAAGCGTGAAATCGGGTGCCACAGGGGAGCAGGGTGAAAGAAGAACAACCCGCGGCCACCCGCACGGGCCCACCCTCGGACACGGGCACCGCACCGGCACCCGCGGCCACTCCGACAGGAAACAGGTACGAGAACACCCACACGATCACGCACGGGAACACGCACCACCCGGAGGACGACACTCGGCGCACCGCGCCGAAGAGGCGGAGGAAACCGTGAAGCAATCGCGGACGGCGCTCGCCCACGCCGACACCACACCGCCGGTCCCGCGGACCGCCCCGCCGGCCGCGCCGCCCCCGGCACCCCGCCCCGCGGTCGTCCGCGGCGGCCGGTCCGCCAGAGCCGCCGCCCGGCGACCGGCGGCCCCGCGATGAACCCCCCGACGCCGACGCCACCGGTCGGCTCGTACGCCGTCGACACGCACACCGGGAAGGTGGGCATGGTCACAGCGGTCGAGGGGCACCGCGTCCGGCTCAGGCCGCTAGGCGGCGGCCGGGAATGGGAGTGCCCGCCCGACACCGTCCGCCGCGCCACCGCCGCGGAACGGATCAGCGCCGCCACCGCCTACGCCAACGCCCGCAGCCGCGGCGAGGTCCCCTGAACCAGCCCCGACCGAAGCAACCCCGACCGAACCAGCCCCCACCGCCCGTGAGACGCCTAGACCGCCCGCCCCGCGAAGCCGCCCCCGCCGCACACCCGGAGTCCGCCCCGGCCCCCGGCCGGACACCCCGAAACGGCCCTCCGCACGCAATCGAGCCCATCGGGACCGGGGCGTCGGTGCCGTAGGCGAGAATGGGCCCCATGAGTCTGTTCCGCGACGACGGCATCGTGCTGCGCACCCAGAAGCTGGGCGAGGCGGACCGGATCATCACCCTGCTCACCCGCGGTCACGGCCGCGTACGCGCGGTGGCACGCGGCGTCCGACGCACCAAATCCAAGTTCGGCGCCCGCCTCGAACCCTTCTCCCACGTCGACGTCCAGTTCTTCGCCCGCGGCAGCGAACTCATCGGACGCGGCCTCCCGCTGTGCACCCAGAGCGAGACCATCGCCCCCTACGGCGGCGGCATCGTCACCGACTACGCCCGCTACACCGCCGGCACCGCCATGCTGGAGACCGCCGAACGCTTCACCGACCACGAGGGAGAACCCGCCGTCCAGCAGTACCTGCTGCTCGTCGGCGGACTGCGCACCCTCGCCCGCGGCGAACACGAGTCCCACCTCGTTCTCGACGCCTTCCTGCTGCGCTCCCTCGCCGTCAACGGCTACGCCCCCAGCTTCGGCAACTGTGCCAAATGCGGCATGCCCGGACCGAACCGGTTCTTCTCGGTCGCCGCGGGAGGTTCCGTCTGCGTCGACTGCCGCGTCCCCGGCAGCGTCGTACCCTCGCCCCAGGCCCTCGAACTCCTCGGCGCCCTCCTCACGGGAGACTGGGAGACCGCGGACGCGGCCGAACCGCGCCACGTCCGGGAGGGCAGCGGACTCGTGTCGGCCTACCTCCACTGGCATCTGGAACGCGGACTGCGCTCCCTGCGTTACGTGGAGAAGTAACCGCCACCGCACCGGCACGGACACCACCGGCCACCGGCACCACAGCACCGAACACCGGCACCACCGCACGAGAGCAAGAGCAAGAGGGAGACGAGAAGCACATGGTCGTACGCGGGATCCTGGGACGCCAGCGCCGCGAGTACAAGACGCCGGAACCGCACCCCTCCGGTGCCCGCGCGCCCAAACTCCCCGGCGAACTCATCCCCGGCCATGTCGCCGTCGTCATGGACGGCAACGGCCGCTGGGCCAAGGAACGCGGACTGCCCCGCACCGAGGGCCACCGCGTCGGCGAAGGCGTCGTCATGGACGTCCTCAAGGGCTGCATCGACCTGGGCGTGAAGAACCTCTCCCTCTACGCCTTCTCCACCGAGAACTGGAAGCGGTCCCCCGACGAGGTCCGCTTCCTCATGAACTTCAACCGCGACGTCATCCGCCGCCGCCGCGACGAGATGGACGAACTCGGCATCCGGATCCGCTGGGTCGGCCGCATGCCCAAACTGTGGAAGTCCGTCGTCCAGGAACTCCAGATCGCCCAGGAGCAGACCAAGGACAACGACGCCATGACCCTCTACTTCTGCGTCAACTACGGAGGCCGCGCCGAACTCGCCGACGCCGCCAAGGCGATGGCCGCCGACGTCGCCGCCGGCCGCCTCGACCCCGACAAGGTCTCCGAGAAGACCATCCAGAAGTACCTGTACTACCCGGACATGCCGGACGTCGACCTGTTCCTGCGCCCCAGCGGCGAGCAGCGCACCTCCAACTACCTCATCTGGCAGTCCAGTTACGCCGAAATGGTGTTCCAGGACGTCCTGTGGCCCGACTTCGACCGCCGCGACCTGTGGCGCGCCTGCGTCGAATACGCCCAGCGCGACCGCCGCTTCGGCGGCGCCGTCCCCAACGAGGACCTCCTCGCCATGGAACAGGGCATAAGGGGCGACGGCTCCTAACACCCGCCGCCCGCCGCCCTGCCGGAACCCGCACACCACGAAAACGGCCCCTCACCCCCGACGGGGGAGGGGCCGTGACCGATCGCGCGACTCAGCCCTTCGCCGCCGCGCACTCCGCACACGTACCGAAGATCTCCACCGTGTGCGCCACGTTCACATACCCGTGCTCCGCGGCGATGGCCTCCGCCCACTTCTCCACGGCCGGACCCTCCACCTCCACCGCCTTGCCGCACACACGGCACACCAGATGGTGGTGATGCTCCCCGGAGGAACAGCGCCGGTACACCGACTCACCCTCCGACGTCCGCAGCACATCCACCTCACCGGCATCCGCCAGCGACTGCAACGTGCGGTAGACCGTGGTGAGCCCCACCGAGTCGCCCTTGTGCTTGAGCATGTCGTGAAGATCCTGCGCGCTGCGGAACTCGTCGACCTCGTCCAGCGCGGCCGCCACGGCGGCACGCTGCCGGGTGGAACGGCCCCGAACGGGCGATCCAGCGGTTGTCACCGTTGCCTCCTCACGTCTGCCCTTGCCCGGCCATTGTGCCAGCCCGCACTCCACCCGGTCAGACGCCGACCGAGCTCTCCGGACCCCGCGACGCCGGAATCGCGCACTCCACCGGATCCCCGGCCTCCCGGACAGCCGCCGCCGCCCGGGCCCGCCGCCGTGCCACCGGAGCCGCCAGAGCCGTCAACGCGACAAACGCCCCGATCGTCAACAGCACGATCGTCGCCCCCGGCGGAACATCCTGGTAGTACGACGTCACCGTCCCCCCGATCGTCACACTCACCCCGATCGCCACCGCGATCGCGAACGTCGCCGCGAAACTCCGGCTCAGCTGCTGCGCCGCCGCCACCGGCACCACCATCAGCGCGCTCACCAGCAGCAGACCCACCACCCGCATCGCGACCGTCACCGTCACCGCCGCCGTCACCGCGATCAGCAGGTTCAGCGCCCGCACCGGCAGACCCGTCACCCGCGCGAACTCCTCGTCCTGACTCACCGCGAACAACTGCCGCCGCAACCCCACCGTCACCAGCACCACGAACGCCGCCAGCACACAGATCGCCGTCACGTCCGACTGGCTCACCGTCGACAGCGAACCGAACAGATACGACGTCAGGTTCGCGTTCGAACCACCCGGCGCGAGATTGATGAACATGACGCCACCCGCCATACCCCCGTAGAACAGCATCGCCAGCGCGATGTCACCCCGCGTCCTGCCGTACCAGCGGATCAGCTCCATCAGCACCGCACCCAGCACCGACACCGCCGTCGCCATCCACACCGGCGACCACGACAGCAGAAAACCGAGACCCACACCCGTCATCGCCACATGACCGATGCCGTCACCCATCAACGCCTGACGCCGCTGCACCAGATAGATACCGACGGCAGGCGCCGTGATCCCCACCAGCACCGCCGCGAGCAGCGCCCGCTGCATGAACGCGTAATCAAGGATCTCCATCAGCTCAGCAGCCCCGTCCGGATCGGCCCGGCGTCGTGCGCCGCGTGCGGATGTACATGGTCATGACCGGGCAGCGCATGCTGACCCACCGCCCTCGGCGGCGGACCGTCGTGCAGCACACACCCGTCCCGCAGCACCACCGCACGGTCGATCAACGGCTCCAGCGGTCCCAGCTCGTGCAGCACCAGCAGCACCGACGCGCCCTGTGCCACCTGGCCACGCAGTGTCGCCGCCAAGACCTCCTGGCTCGCAAGGTCCACTCCCGCCATCGGCTCGTCCATGATCAGCAACTCGGGCTCGCTCGCCAGCGCCCGCGCGATCAGCACCCGCTGATGCTGACCCCCGGACAGCGCGTTCACCGAGTCCCTCGCCCGGTCCGCCATCCCCACCAGCTCCAGCGCCCGCCGCACCGCCGCATGATCGGCTTTGCGCAGCACACCGAAACGAGCCCGCGACAACCGCCCCGACGCCACGATCTCCGTCACCGTCGCCGGCACCCCACCCGCCGCCGTCGTCCGCTGCGGCACATACCCCACCCGCCGCCAGTCACGGAAACGACGCCGCGGCACACCGAAGACCTCGATCTCCCCGGCAGTCACCGGAACCTGCCCGATGACGCTGCGCACCGCCGTCGACTTCCCCGAACCGTTCGCCCCCAGCAGCGCGACCACCTCACCGCGGCGCACCGTCAGATCCACGCCCCGCAGCACCGGACGCGAACCCAGCTCGGCCCGCACCCCGCGCAACGACACCACCACCTCGCCCACGCCGGCTCCCTCCCGTTCCACGGACTGCACGTCCTCCACCACCGTCACCTCGCCCCCAGAGCCGTCCGCAGCGCCTTCAGGTTCGACCGCATGACCTCCATGTAGTCGTCACCCTTCGACCTGCCGGTGATCCCCTCGATCGGATCGAGGACATCCGCCCGCAACCCCGCGTCCCGCGCGATCGTCCGCGCCGTCCTGTCACTCACGAGCGTCTCGTAGAACACCGTCGTCACCCCGTCGGCCTTCGCCAGCGACTCCAGCCCCCGCACCCGCTTCGCGCTCGGCTCCGACTCCGGGTCCAGACCGTTGATGGCCTCCTCCGTCAGCCCGTACCGCTCCGCGAGATAGCCGAACGCCGCATGCGTCGTGATGAACGTCCTCGTGTCCGTGTGCGCCAGCCCGTCACGGAAGTCCTGGTCCAGCGCGACGAACTTCTTCCGCAGCGCCGCCATGTTCTTCTCGTAGTCCCCGGCATGCTTCGGATCGGCCTTCTCCAGCCCCTTCGCGACACCCTCCGCCACCTCGCCGAACCGCACCGGGTCCAGCCAGACGTGCGGATCGGCCGCCCCCGACTCCTCGCCCGCACCGTGATCGTGCTCGGCCGCGTGCCCGCCGACCTCGTTCCCGTGCTTCTCCAGCGTCGTCAGCGACGCCGCGTCGATCTTCGTGCCCACCTCGGACTGGGCCACCGCGTCGTCGACGGCCGGCTGCAGGTTCTTCAGATAGAGGACGGCGTCCGCCTCCTGCAGCTGCGCGGTCTGCCGCGCGCTGATCTCCAGGTCGTGCGGCTCCTGACCGGGCTGCGTCAGGTTCGTCACGCTCACATGCGACCCGCCGATCTCCTCGGCCAGGTACTGGAGCGGGTAGAACGACGCCACCACGTCGAGCTTCCCCGCGCCCTTGCCGTCGGCCGCGCCCGGACCCGAACAGGCCGAGAGGGCCCCGAGACCGAGGGCGGTGGCCACCAGGGCGGCGGACCCGGATATGAGGCGTCGTCGTACGTTCATGACAGTCATTTTCAACAAAAGTGGAAACGATTGTCAATACGCCTGAAGCGCCGACACTCCCCAGCCCCGACCCCCCACCCGCACACCCCTCGAAAACACCCACCAACCGGATGTAACCTCCAGCGAGCCGCCCACTCAGCGAACCGATTTGATACAGAGGTGGGCCACGCCGGTAACCTGAAGCATTCGCTGCCGTCCGTTCGTAATGAAGAGAGCACCGTGGCCGCCGACAAGATCGACACCATCGTCAGCCTGAGCAAGCGCCGTGGCTTCGTTTTCCCCAGTAGTGAGATCTACGGCGGACAGCGTGCCGCCTGGGACTACGGCCCGCTCGGCGTCGAACTCAAGGAGAACATCAAGCGCCAGTGGTGGCGCTACATGGTCACCTCGCGTGAGGACGTCGTCGGTATCGACTCATCGGTGATCCTGGCCACCGAGACCTGGGTCGCCTCCGGACACGTCGCCACCTTCTCCGACCCCCTCACCGAGTGCACCTCCTGTCACAAGCGCTACCGCGCCGACCACCTCGAAGAGGGCTACGAAGCCAAGCACGGCCGCCTCCCCGAGAACGGCCTCGCCGACATCAACTGCCCCAACTGCGGCAACAAGGGCATGTTCACCGAGCCCAAGCAGTTCTCCGGCCTCCTGAGCACCCACCTCGGCCCCACCCAGGACAGCGGCTCCATCGCCTACCTCCGCCCCGAGACCGCCCAGGGCATCTTCACCAACTTCGCCCAGGTACAGACCACCTCGCGCCGCAAGCCCCCCTTCGGCATCGCGCAGATGGGCAAGTCCTTCCGCAACGAGATCACCCCCGGCAACTTCATCTTCCGCACCCGCGAGTTCGAACAGATGGAGATGGAGTTCTTCGTCAAGCCGGGCGAGGACGAGAAGTGGCAGGAGTACTGGATGCAGGAACGCTGGAACTGGTACACCGGCCTCGGCCTCCGCGAAGAGAACATGCGCTGGTACGAGCACGCCCAGGAGAAGCTCTCCCACTACTCCAAGCGCACCGCCGACATCGAGTACCGCTTCCAGTTCGGCGGCAACGAATGGGGCGAACTCGAAGGCGTCGCCAACCGCACCGACTACGACCTCGGCGCCCACTCCAAGGCCTCCGGCCAGGACCTCTCCTACTTCGACCAGGAAGCCGGAGAGCGCTGGACCCCGTACGTCATCGAACCCGCCGCCGGCGTCGGCCGCGCCATGCTCGCCTTCCTCCTCGACGCCTACATCGAGGACGAAGCACCCAACGCCAAGGGCAAAATGGAGAAGCGCACCGTCCTGCGCCTCGACCCCCGCCTCTCACCCGTCAAGGTCGCCGTCCTCCCGCTCTCCCGCAACCCGGAACTGTCGCCCAAGGCCAAGGGCCTCGCCACCGCGCTGCGCCAGCACTGGAACATCGAGTTCGACGACGCCGGCGCCATCGGCCGCCGCTACCGCCGCCAGGACGAGATCGGCACCCCCTTCTGCGTCACCGTCGACTTCGACACCCTCGACGACAACGCCGTCACCGTGCGCGAGCGCGACTCCATGAAGCAGGAGCGCGTCTCCCTCGACCAGATCGAGGGCTACCTCGCCAGCCGCCTCCTCGGCTGCTGACCCACGCACCACACACCACGAAGCCCCCGGCTCCCACAGGGAACCGGGGGCTTCGCGGTATCCGGACAAGACCCGTCCTCAACGGCCCCGCAAACCAGCCGTCACCGGCCTCAACGGCCCTGCAACGCCTTCACGTTGTCGCCGAACGTCCAGTTCTTCGAACCGTCCCAGTTCACCGACCAGGTCATCAGCCCCTTCAGGCCGGTCCCGTAGTGCTTCCACGCCTGCGACACCAGACTCGGCGCCATGTAACCGCCACCAGCACCCGACTGCGCGGGCAACCCCGGCACCTGCTTGTCGTACGGCACCTTGATCGTCGTCCCCTGTACCACGAGACCCTTGTTCAGACAGTCCGTCTGCGCCGTGAACCCCTGCACCGTGCCCGCCGCGTACGAGTCACCCGAGCACCCGTACATGCTCCCGTTGTAGTACTGCATGTTCAGCCACCACAGCCGGCCGTTGTCCGCGTACTTCTTCACGATCGGCAGATACGCGCCCCAGATCGACCCGTACGTGATGCTGCCACCCGTCACATACGCCGTCTCCGGCGCCATCGTCAGCCCGAAGTTCGACGGCATCTTCGCCAGCACCCCGTCGATGATCCGGATCAGGTTCGCCTGCGACGCGGACAACTGACCGATGTTCCCGCTGCCGGTCAGACCCGTCTCGATGTCGATGTCGATCCCGTCGAAGTTGTACTTCTTCAGGATCGGCACGATCGTCGCCACGAAACGGTCCGCGACCGTCGACGAACTCAGATCGATCCCCGCGGCCGCGCCACCGATCGACATCAGGATCGTCTGCCCCGACGCCTTGGCCGCGCACATCTCGGCGGGCGTCGCGACCTTCACGCCCGCGTCCATCCCGTCCTCCCACAACGCCGTCCCGTCCGAACGGATCACGGGGAACGCCGCGTTGAGCACGTTGTAGCCGTGCTGGGCGATACGCGAATCGGTGATCGGCGTCCAACCGAACGGCGGATGCACGCCGTTGGACGAGCCGTCCCAGTTCTCCCAGTAGCCCTGAAGAACCTTGCCTGCGGGACGAGACTTCACGGCACAGGTGTCGGCCGCGGCGGCACTGGGCGCACCGGCCACCGACAACGGGGTCAGGACCGCCGCCGCCAGGGCGACGGCGAGCAGGCGGAGCTTGCGACGAATCATGCGAGGCCTCCCGGTGGGGGGTGCGGTGAGGTGTCGAGCTGTCGTAGGCATGACATTCGCGCGGTCCAGACCATTCGTCAATAGGTCTGGACCAGGGTTTCGGGAGTGCGTGACAGATGTCAGCTGACAGATAACAGATGACAGATATTGAAAACTGTCAGCTGTCATGCGAGGGTGGAGGGGTACCACCCCTCCACGGTCCACCAAGGAGCTCTCATGCAAACCCGCCCCCTCGGAACCACCGGCCCCCAGGTCTCCGCCCTCGGCCTGGGCTGCATGGGCATGTCCGCGCTCTACGGGGACGCGGACCGGGCCGAGTCCGTCGCGACGATCCATGCTGCGCTCGATGCGGGCGTGACCCTGCTCGACACGGGTGACTTCTACGCCATGGGCCACAACGAGATGCTGATCGGGGAGGCGCTGCGTTCGGCGTCGGCGGCGTCGCGTGAGCGGGCGTTGACGAGTGTGAAGTTCGGGGCGTTGCGGGATCCGGACGGGGGTTGGTCGGGGTATGACGGGCGGCCCGCGGCGGTGAAGAACTTCGCCGCCTATTCCTTGCAGCGCCTCGGCGTCGATCATATCGATGTGTACCGGATCGCCCGGGTCGATCCCGGAATTCCCATCGAGGAGACCGTCGGCGCGATCGCCGAGCTGGTGGAGGCCGGGCATGTGCGGCACATCGGTCTGAGCGAGGCCGGCGCGGACTCGATCCGGCGTGCGGCGGCGACGGCGCCGATCTCGGATCTGCAGATCGAGTACTCGCTGATCTCGCGGGGTGTCGAGGGGGAGATCCTGGCGGCGACCCGTGAGCTGGGTATCGGGATCACGGCGTACGGGGTGCTGTCGCGCGGTCTGATCTCGGGGCACTTCACGGCCGACCGGCAGTTGGGCGCGAACGACTTCCGGGCCATGAGCCCCCGATTCCAGGGGGACAACCTGCGGCACAACCTCTCGCTGGTGGACGCGCTGCGGAAGATCGCCGAGCAGAAGGGTGTGAGCGTCGCGCAGATCGCGATCGCGTGGGTGCTGTCGCGGGGTGAGGACATCGTGCCGCTGGTGGGTGCGCGGACCCGGGAGCGGCTGGCGGAGGCGCTGGGTGCTCTGGACGTGACGCTGGACGAGGCGGACCTGGCGGCGATCGAGCGGGCGGTGCCGGTGGGCGCGGCGGCGGGTGACCGTTACCCGGCGGCGCAGATGGCACATCTCGACAGCGAGCGCTGACAGTACCGGCAGGTACGGTCTTCGTCATGGCACAGACCGGTGAAGCACTGACGGCCGAGCGCATCCTCGTGGCGACCGAGGAGGTGCTGCGCCGCCATGGCCCGGCCAAGGCGACCGTGGTGGACGTGGCGCGTGCGCTGGGCGTCAGTCATGGCAGTGTCTACCGCCATTTCCGTACGAAGGCGGCGCTGCGGGAGGCGGTCACGAAGCGGTGGCTGGACCGGACGTCGGCGACGCTGGGGGAGATCGCCGGGTCGGCCGCGCAGCCGGCTCCGGTGGCTCTGGAGCACTGGCTGGGCGCGCTGTTCACGGCGAAGCGGCACAAGGCGGGGGACGATCCGGAGCTGTTCGCGACGTACACGGTGCTGCTCGGTGAGGCGAGTGCGGTGGTGGAGGAGCACATCGCGGAGCTGGTGGAGCAGGTGACGCAGATCGTGTTCCGGGGTGTTCAGGAGGGCGATTTCTCGTCGGTGGACGGTGATTCGGCGGCGACGGCGCGTGCGGTGTTCGACGCGACGGGCCGTTTCCATGATCCGGCGTACGCGGGTGAGTGGGAGCAGGCGGGGATCGAGGCGGAGTTCGTGGCGGTGGTCCGTCTGCTGTTGCGTGGTCTGCGTCGTCGTATCGACTGAGGTTCGTCGCCCGGGGTGGCCCGGTGCTGTTGTGGTGGATCCCGGCGGGGTGGACTCGCCGGGGTCTCAGTTTTCCTTGGGGTCGACGGTCGCCTGGTGGGCTTCGGCGAGGTGTTCCTCGGCTTTGAGCCAGGGGAGGAACTGGGCGTTCTTGCGCCAGCCGCAGGTGTCGCAGCGGATGGTGCGTCGGCCGCCGGCGCGTTGGACGCGGACGCTGTGTTCGCGGCCGTGCTGGTCCCAGCGGCTCACTTTGCTCTGGTTGATCTGCAGCATGACACCTCCTGGTTCACCGTTTCGTCTGCGGTAGGAGTGTGCAGCATCGGGAAGATCAACGGGGGCCGTCGGGCGGTGAGTTCGGTGACGGGGGCCTCGGTCAGGACGGGGCGAGGTGTCCCTCGGCGGCTTCGACGGCGGCGGTGGTGACGTTGACCTGGTGTTCTATCTGCCGGTCCACGGGGACCGGGGTCGCGGTGAAACTCGCGGAGTAGGCGGCGCACCAGCGGGTGATGAGGGCTTCCAGTTCGGCGCGTTGGGGTGCGGTGGCGGGGGTGGGGGCGTGTTCGTCGAGGAGGCGCAGGAGCATGGCGGCGGCGCGGAGCGGGGTGCGGCGGGCGAAGCCCTCGATGCTGGCGGTGCGGGCGCGGGTGAGGTCGGGCAGTGGGGTGTAGGTGGGGTGGGCGGGGTCCCAGCTGTCGGCGAGGGGGCCGCAGACGCGGAGGGTCTCGGCGACGGCGCGGCGGATGCTGAAGGCGGGGTCCGGGCCGGGCGGCGGGAGGTGGGGGCGGGCGCGTTCGTAGTGGGCGCGGGTGGTGTGGGTGTGGGCGCGCAGGCGTTCGGCCCAGTGGCGCAGGCGTTGGTCGGGGGCGGGGTCGGGGGTGAGGTCGGCGAATCGGGGGGCGGCCCAGACGGGGACTTCGATGACGGCGGTGACGCCTCCGTAGGCGTGGGGGGCGAGCCAGGTGGAGCGGTGGGCGTTCTCGGGGAAGGCGGTGGGGCGTTCGGGGGCTCCGGGGGGTGGGAGGACGAAGACGCCGGGGGCGGTGGCGGGCCAGTGGAGGGCGTCGAGGGGGGCGTTCTCGACGGGGATGCCGAGGCGTTCGGCGGAGGTGGCGAGGGTGCGGTCGAGGCCGGGGACGTCGCGGGTGAGTTGGGCGAAGGTGCCGCCGATGTCGGTGCTGTGGAGGGAGATCTGGACGTAGGGGCGGATGCGGCGGATGACGTCGAGGAGGGCGCGGCTTTCGGGGAGGAAGCGGGGGCGGGGGAGTGCGGGTGCCCATTCGGGTTGTTCGTCGGGGGCGGGGCGGAAGAAGTGGCGGTACTGGTCGAGGAGGGTGTCGGCGTGATGGCCGCCTTCGTTGAGGCGGGCTCCGTCGGGGTCGAGGCACAGCACGAGGTGCCATACGGTTCCGGGGTGTTCGCCGGCCAGTGCCCGGTGGGCCAGCGCGAGGAGGGTGCCGCCGCCGACGTATTCGTTGGGGTGGGCGCCTGCGACCACGAGGGCGTGCCGTGGGCCTCTTCCGACGCTGAGCATCCGGAGGGGGGTGCCGCGGCGGGAGTGGCCGATCGTGGTGAGCCGGCACTTGTCGGGGTGCCGGGTGGTGAGGGCCCTGGCGGTGCGGGTGACGTCGGCGGGTGTGGGGTAGTTCAGTGTCCGGTTCCGCCGGTGCCCGGGGTGGGCCTCTGGTCCGGTGTGTGGATCTTGGTGTGGGCCACGGGGCCTCCTCGGATCGCGGCGCGGTCGACGGGGGCGTGCGGCTGGGCGGTCGCCGGGCGCGGGTCCGTTCGACTTCAGTGCGACTCAGTACGACATGGTGTGCGGGGAGTGTCAACAGCCCCTGAGGAATGGGTAGTTGATGGCATGACGGGTGCATGTGCCGGTGGCCGCGCGGTGGGTGGGTGGGGGCGTGCGGGTGGTGTCGCCCGGGGTGGTCGGGCGGGGTCGGTGGTCAGGCGATGGTGCGGGGGAGTCGCAGGCTGAGCGCGGTGGTGAGGGCGATGCCGGCGAGTTGGACGAGGAGGGTGGTGACGAGGGCGTCCCGGGTGCCGTGGGTGGGGGCGAGGGACAGGAACAGGGTGCCGAGGGTGGCGACGCCGACGGCGAGGGAGGCCTGCTGGGTGGTGGCCATCACGCCGCTGCCGACGCCGGCGCGGGCGGCGGGTACTTCGGAGAGGACGATCCGGATGAGGACGGGGAGCTGGAGTGCCTGTCCGGCGCCGGCGACGGCTGCTCCGGGGAGGAGCTGCCAGACGCCGAGGTCGGGCCAGGACCGCCATGCGGCGAGCGCGATGAGGGCGATGCCGATGCCCTGGAGGATGCCGCCGGCGGTGACGACGCGGGTGCCGTGGCGGGCGATCAGCCGTGGGCCGCACAGGGAGGTGACGAAGAAGACCACGGCGAGCGGGGCGAGGGCGAGTCCGGCGGGGACGGGGCCGAGGCCTTCGCCCTGCTGCAGGGCGACCGCGATGACGAACATGAAGCCGCTGAATCCGATGGAGAACGGCACGATCATGATCAGGCCGCGGCGCAGCGAGGTCAGTCGGAACAGGCTGGGCGGGACGAGCGGGGTGCGGCCGGTGCGGTCGGCGTGGCGTTCGACGAGGTAGAAGGCGGCGGCCGCGAGGGGGAACAGGGCGAGGGAGAGCCAGGTCCACAGGGGCCAGCCGGCGGCGCGGCCCTCGGTGAGGGGGGCGAGCAGGGCCAGCAGGGCCACGGCGAGCAGGACGGTGCCGGGGGCGTCGACGGGTTCGGGGCGTGGGGAGCGGGTCTCGGGGACGGCGCGGGCGGCGAGGAACAGGCCGAGGACGACGACGGGCACGTTCACGAGGAAGACGGAGCGCCAGCCGCTGCCGGCGATGTCGGCGGCGACCAGGACGCCGCCGAGGATCTGTCCGGCGACCATGGAGAGGCCCGCGGTGGCGCCGTAGAGGCCCATGGCCTTGGCGCGGCGGGGTCCGGCGGTGGCGGCCTGGATGGTGGCGAGGACCTGGGGCAGCATCGCCGCGGCGGCGGCGCCCTGGGCGACGCGGGCGGCGACGAGGGTCCAGGCGGTGGGGGCGAGCCCGCAGGCGAGGGAGGTCAGGCCGAAGGCGGCCATGCCGCCGAGGAAGAACCGGCGGCGGCCGAAGAGGTCGCCGAGGCGTCCGCCGAGGACGAGGAGGACGGCGTAGGCGACTCCGTAGCCGGCGACGACGAGTTCGAGGACGGACTCGCTCGCGTGCAGGTCGTGTCCGATGGTGGGCAGGGCCACGTTGACGATGAAGAAGTCGATCAGGGGCAGGGCCGCGCCGAGCAGCACGGTGAAGAGTCCGAGGCCGCCGAGGGCGGGTGGGGCGGCGGGGGCGCGGCCGGTGGTCGTGAGAGTTCCGGTTTCGGTCACGTCCTCCAGGGTTCTCCCGGTCTCAGGCTGGTACCAGAGTCTTCTTATCCTGGTAGTAGGAGTACCTGGCAACAGGCTGCGGTGAGCGGCAGGCTGGAGGCATGACGACGATGGCACGCGATGCGACCACGGCTTCGGCGGGGGCACGGTCCGCCGGGACGCCGACGGGACCGGCCCGGGTGCCGCCGGGGCCCGCCTCCGCTGCGGCGGGTGCGGCCGGGGGTGCCGAGGCCGTCCCCGGGCCGGCGGTGTCGTCGGGTGCCGCGGCGGGGCGGGGCAGCGAGATCCGGCGGCACGAGCTGGCGACGTTCCTGCGCAGCCGCCGTGAGCGCATCACGCCCGAGCAGGTGGGGCTGCCCCGGGGGCGTCGGCGGCGTACTCCGGGGCTGCGCCGCGAGGAGGTCGCGCAGCTCTCGGCGGTGGGGGTGACCTGGTACACGTGGCTGGAGCAGGCGCGGGACATCCAGGTCTCCGAGCAGGTCCTCGACGCGCTGGCGCGGACGCTGCTGCTGGACGCCGGTGAGCGCGCGCATCTCTTCCAGCTGGCCGGTGCGGTGGATCCGTCGCCGGCCGCGCAGTGCTCGGGGATCACCCCGGCGCTGCGTCTGATGCTGCGCCAGCTGGAGCCCGTGCCGGCCTGTGTCCAGAACAGCCGCTACGACATTTTGGCGTACAACCGCACGTACGCCCGGCTGATGATGCGTGACCTCGACACGGTGCCGCCCGCGGACCGCAACTGTCTGGTGCTCGCGTACACGAACGCGGAGTGGCGTGAGTCGATCGTCTTCCTGGACGAGGCGATGCGGTTGATGGCGGCGCGGCTGCGGGTGTCGATGGCCGGGCATCTCGGGGAGCCGGCCTGGAAGATGCTGGTGAAGCGGCTGCGCGCGGAGTCGGCGGAGTTCCGTGAGATCTGGGAGCGCTACGAGGTGGTGAGCGCGCGCGGCAAGACGAAGCAGTTCGTCAGCCCGTACGTCGGTCTCGTCACGGTCGATCACACCGATCTGTGGCTCGCGCCCGCGCAGGGCGCCCGCATGGTGACGTATCCGCCGGCCGACGAGCAGAGCCGTGAGCGGCTGGAGCGGCTGCACGCGATCGCCCTGGAGGCGGAGGCGGAGGCGGAGAAGGAGTCGGAGACCAAGGCCGAGGAGGCCGGAGCGGTCTGACACTCCGGGGGTGGCCCGACCGCCGCCGCCCCTGGTCCCGTTCCGGGCGGTGGACGGCCCGGGCCGTCCACCGTCCGGGGTCAGGCGGCCGTGGTGTCCTGGGCCCGTGCGGTCACCGGTTCCGCGACCTCCGGTGCCTCCAGCAGGCGGGCGGTGCGGTCGGCGGTGCCGCGGGCCCAGCGTCCGCTGGTGAGCGCGCCGAGGACGAGGACGGCGAGCCCGCAGGCGGCGATGATCCACCAGCCGGGGCGAGCGGCGGAGACGAAGGTGTCGCGGTAGGCGGAGGCCTGGATGCCCGAGGCGAGGGCCGCGCCGATGACGGCGACGCCGAGGGTGCCGCCGATCTGACGGCTGGTGGAGGCGACGGCCGCGGCGACGCCGGCCTGGGTGCGGGGCATGCCGGAGACGGCGGTGTTGGTGATGGGGGCGTTGACGAAGCCGAAGCCGAGGCCGAAGAAGACGTAGCCGATGACGAGGGTGACGTTCGACGTCTCGGCCTCGAAGGCGGCGAACAGCACGCCGCTGATGGTCATGGCGACGCCGGCGATCAGCAGGGACAGGCGGGGGCCGCGGCTGCCGACGAGACGTCCGGAGATGGGCGCGCAGACGAAGCAGAGGGCGGCCATCGGGAGCATCCACAGGCCCGCGTGCAGGGCGTCGAGGCCGCGGACGTTCTGCAGGTAGAGCGTCGACAGGAACAGGAAACCGCTGAGGGCGGCGAACGCGCTGACCGCGATGACGGTCGCGCCGCTGAACGGCGCGGAGCGGAAGAAGCGCAGGTCGATGAGGGGTTCGTCGCGGCGGGGCTCGTACCACAGGAGGCCGAGCAGGGAGGCGAGGGCGATCGCGCCGAAGGCGAGGGTGTGGGCGAGGCCGGAGGTGGGCGCCTCGATGATCGCGTAGGTGAGGGAGCCGAGGAGCGCGATGACGAGGAGTTGGCCGACCGGGTCGGGGCGGCGGGCCTTGGGGGCGCGGGACTCGGGGACGAAGCGCAGGGTCAGCAGGAGGGCGGCGAGGCCGACGGGCAGGTTGATCCAGAAGATCGAGCGCCAGCCGACGGTGTCGACGAGCAGTCCGCCGACGAGGGGCCCGGCGGCCATGGAGATGCCGACGACGGCACCCCACACGCCGATCGCGCGGGCGCGTTCGCGGGGGTCGGTGAAGGTGTTCGTGATGATCGACATCGCGACCGGGTTGAGCATCGAGCCGCCGACGGCCTGGATCATCCGGAAGACGATGAGGGTGTCGAGGCTCGGGGCGAGTGAGCAGAGCACCGAGCCGATGGTGAACAGGACGAGGCCGGCCATGAAGACCTTGCGGCGGCCGATGCGGTCGGCGGTGGAGCCCGCGAGCATCAGCAGCGAGGCCAGCACCAGGGTGTACGCGTCGATCGTCCATTGCATGCCCGCGACGCTCGCGTGCAGTTCCCTCTGCATCGAGGGGAGGGCGACGTTCAGGATGGTGACGTCGAGGCTCACGATCAGCAGACTCATGCAGCAGATCGCGAGCACCAGCATGCGGTGGCGGTGGCTGAGCTCAGGCATTAAGTCAGGGTACGCCGACGTCGATAGTGTGTCTAACTAATGACCTCTACACGATCTCTGCGCGGGCACCCGGCGCCGTACGCCACAATGGGGGAATGTCCACGCCCACGTCCACTGTGAACTCCGTGCTGTCGATCGGTCCCCACCAGGTGCAGCCGCCCGTCGTCCTCGCCCCCATGGCGGGCATCACGAACGCGCCGTTCCGCACCCTGTGCCGCGAGTTCAGCGGTGGCAAGGGGCTCTTCGTCAGCGAGATGATCACCACGCGGGCGCTGGTCGAGCGCAACGAGAAGACCATGCAGCTGATCCACTTCGACGCGAGCGAGACGCCGCGCTCGATCCAGCTGTACGGCGTCGACCCCGCGACCGTCGGCAAGGCCGTCCGCATGATCGCGGAGGAGGACCTGGCCGACCACATCGACCTCAACTTCGGCTGCCCGGTCCCCAAGGTGACCCGCAAGGGCGGCGGCTCCGCGCTGCCGTACAAGCGCCACCTGCTGCGCGCGATCCTCCGCGAGGCCGTCAGCGGCGCCGGCGACCTGCCCGTCACCATGAAGATGCGCAAGGGCATCGACGACGACCACATCACCTTCCTCGACGCCGGACGCATCGCGGTCGAGGAGGGCGTGACCGCGATCGCCCTGCACGGCCGGACCGCCGCCCAGCACTACGGCGGCACCGCCGACTGGGACGCCATCGCCCGGCTGAAGGAGCACGTGCCGGAGATCCCCGTGCTCGGCAACGGCGACATCTGGTCGGCGGACGACGCGCTGCGGATGGTCCGCGAGACCGGCTGCGACGGCGTGGTCGTCGGCCGCGGCTGCCTCGGCCGGCCCTGGCTGTTCGGCGACCTGGTCGCCGCGTTCGAGGGCCGCGAGGAGTACGCCCGCCCGACGCTGCGCGAGGTCGCGGCCGTCATGGTCCGGCACGCCACCCTGCTCGGCGAGTGGATCGGCGACGAAGCGCGCGGCGTCATCGACTTCCGCAAGCACGTCGCCTGGTACCTGAAGGGCTTCTCCGTCGGCTCCGAGATGCGCAGGCGGCTCGCCGTCACCTCCTCCCTCGCCGAACTCTCCGACGGGCTGGCCGAACTGGACCTCGACCAGGAGTGGCCCGCCGGCGCCGACGGTCCCCGCGGCCGCACCTCCGGCAACAACCGTGTCGTCCTGCCGGACGGCTGGCTGAAGGACCCCTACGACTGCGCGGGCATCAGCGAGGACGCGGAACTCGACACCTCCGGCGGCTGAGCCCCGGCCACCGGGCCACGGGCGTCCACCGTCCCAGCAGGGTGCCCGGCCCGCGCTCACCGAGCCACGGCTCCCCGCCCGCCGAGCCGCCCGCCGAGCCTCGCCCCCGACGTCCCCCGCCCACGGGCCGACCGTCAGCCGGCCGCCCCGAGCGGACGGCGCGGTGCGCGGGCCGGCCCCCACCGGCCCGCGCGTTCGCCCCCGCGCTGGACCTCAGGCGCCGCCGACCGCCGTGAGCAGCGCCAGGGGAGCCGCCGCCGAGCGGGACTCCCGGACGCAGGCGTGCGGGTAGGGCACCGGCTCGGCGTGGGTCTCCCGGTCGTAGCCCGCGAGTACCTCGGGCAGACGGTGGCCGGCGGCCGTCGCCGCGTCCACCAGCCCGTGGGCCACCGTCCGGGCCTCGTCGTGCAGGCCGTACCGCGCGAGCCCCAGCGTGATGAGCGCGTTGTCGTGCGGCCAGACCGAACCGCGGTGGTACGACAACGGGTGGTACGCCGACTGGCCCGAGGCGAGCGTGCGGACGCCCCAGCCGGAGAAGAAGTCCGGCTCCAGCAGCCTGCGGCCCACCAGTTCGCCGTACTCCTTGTCGAGCAGCCCCGACCACAGCAGATGGCCCGCGTCCGAGGCGAGCGCGTCGACGTGCCGGCCGTCACCGTCCAACGCCAGCGCGGGGAAGGCGTGTTCGCTCATCCAGAAGTCCCGCTGGAAACGGTCGCGCAGGTCGGCGGCGGCCTGTTCCAGGAGTGCCGCGTACACCTCGTCGTCCCAGACGGTCCGGGCGAGATGCGCGGTGCGGCGCAGCGCGTCGTACGCGTACCCCTGCGCGCCCGCCGCCATCACCGGACCGCTCGGACGGCTGCCGTCGGCCGAACAGATCGCGCCGGGGGAGTCCTTCCAGTTCTGGTTGGCGAGGCCGCCGCCGTCCGCGCGGTAGACGAGATAGCCGCGGGAGGTCAGCCCGCCGTGGTCCAGCATCCAGCCGATCGCCGCGCGGGCGTTGGGCTCCAGCCGGCGGGCGAGGGCCGCGTCGCCGGTCTGCTCGGTGTACGCGCCGAGCAGCACCAGGAACAGCGGAGTCGCGTCCACCGAACCGTAGTAGCGGCCGTACGGCACCTGCCCGAAGTGGGCGAGCTCGCCGTGCCGCACCTCGTGCACGATCTTGCCGGGCTGCGCGACCGTGTCCGCCCCCACCTCGACGGCCTGGGTCGCGGCGAGCGCGGGCAGGGTGGCGGCGGCGAGCTGCGGCCGGTAGGGCAGGGCGAAGAGCGAGGTGAGCAGGGCGTCCCGGCCCAACAGGGTGAGGAACCAGGGGACTCCGGCGGCCGGTACCCGCAGCTCCTCGCCGTCCGGGCCGCGGGCCGGGACCTGGAGCACGGCGAGGTCGGACAGGCCCCGCGCGCAGGCCGCGGCCAGCTCCGGCCAGCCGGTGGGGAAGGGCACCCCTTCCGCGAACTCGCCCTCCAGGGCGAGGAGTCGCTCGTTCGCGGCGGCGGGGGAGGCGGGGACGCTCGGCGCGTGCGCGGCGCCGTGCGGACGGGCCGCGACGCGCAGCGCCAGCTCCGCGGAGCCGTGGGGTTCGAGATCCAGCGCCCACACCAGGCGGCGGGCGCCCGTGCCGGTCTCCTCGACGCCGTCGGGGGCGGGTTCGGAGGTGACCGTCGTACAGGACCGCCACTCCCCGCGCCGGTAGCTGAACTCAACGCCGTCGTCGAGGACCTGGCGCTGCCGGACGACACCGGTCTTGGCGTACGTCCGGTAGTCGGAGCGCAGTTCGAACTGGTCCGTGAAGTCGGCGTCCGCGGTGACCGCGATACGGACCGTGGTGGGCGTCGGACGATTGCTGGTGACGCGCAGCGCCTCCACGAACGCGCCCTCGGCGACGGCCTGTTCACGGAAGAGGGTGTACGCGGGCGGTTCGTTGCGACCGCCTCGCGGCACCAGCACGCAGCGTGCGGTGTCGCCGTCCGCGACCGGGGTGAGCGCCTCGGGCACCGCCCCGTCCACCGTCAGCTGCCACCGGCTGAGGTGCCGTGCGTCCCGCACGAACAACCCGTCCGGGGAACTGCCGCCCCGCACACCGCTGATGTCCCCGCCGTCGCTCACGGCGGCGAACGTCCCACCGTGCACGAGCAGATGATGCCGTTCCGTCATCCCCGGTCCCCTCCCTTGGCGCCCGTCCCGGCGTCGTACGCGCTCTGTAACGCAGTGTTGTGTGCCGTGTTCACCAACGTTTCGTGCCCGGCGTCGGACACGACCGGTTCCGGCCCCGCGGTGGTGTGCAGCAGGTCGAGCGTCAGTGCCGCCGTCCAGCTGAACCCGAGTGCTCCGCAGGCCTCGCCGGTGTACGGGTCCACGTACTCGGCGAACGCCGATTCCCCGGCCGTGTCGAGCAGGGCGGTCCGCAGGGCGTCCGCCCGGCCGTGCTCCCCGTGCAGCCGCAGCCCGCGCTCCAGCAGCCAGTTGGTGTTGAACCAGGCGGGCCCCCGCCAGTACCGGTGCGGGTCGAAGGCGTCGCCGGTCAGGTCGTAGCTGGGCGCGAGGCGTGCGGCGCCGCCGAGCGCGAAGTGCGGGCCGCCCGCGGTCCGTACGAGTGTGGCGGCGATCTCGCGCGGCAGCGCGGGCAGGATGAGGGGCAGCAGTCCGGCGACGCTGCGCTCGGGGATCAGTCCGCTGCCGCGGCCGTCCGGGCCGCCGCGCTCGTCCCGGCAGAAGAACAGGCCCTCCGCCGGATCCCACAGCCGGTCCACCAGGGCCGCCGTCAGCCGCTCGGCGCGCGCGTGGCGTGCGGTGCCCGCAGCGCCGAGCTCCTGGGCGATCTCGGCCAGCGCGTGCTCGGAGGCGATCAGCAGGGCGTTGAACGCCGGGTCCTCGACGGCGAACTCGCCGCCCCCGTCGGCGTATCCGCGGTCGCGGTAGTCGGCGGCCAGCCGCACGTACCGCCCGTAGTCGAGGTCGGTGGGCCGGTCCTCGGGGGCGCCGTGGTCGAGGTCCGCGCGCCGGAAGGACCGGGCCGGCGCCGGGGTCACGCGGCTGAGCGGCGCGTCCCAGCACGGGCTGTTGTCCATGCCCTGCTCCCAGGGGTGGACCACGCTGGCGAGACCGCCGCCGCCCAGGTCCCGGCGGTGCAGGAGATAGCGGTGCCAGGCCGCCAGCCGCGGGTACATCCGGGAGAGGAACGACCGGGCCCGTGACAGGCCCGGGTCCGCGCGGTGCACCAGCCACACGGCGAGCGCGTGCACCGGTGGCTGCACGATGCCAGACGTCTGTACGGTGCGCGGGGCGCCCGCCGCTCGGCCAGCGGTCGAGGAGCGCCAGAAGTCCGGGCTCGGGAAGTACGCGTCCAGCGGGACGGAGGGGTTGAACACGATGTGCGGGACACGCCCGTCGGCCCACTGCGCGCCGAGCAGGGTCTCCAGCTCCGTCTGCGCCCGCAGCGGGGACAGATGGCGCAGCCCGATCGCGATGAACGCGGAGTCCCACGACCACTGGTGCGGGTACAGGCCGCGCGAGGGCACCGTGGACGTTCCCGTCCAGTTGCCGTTCAGCACCCGGGACGCCCTGAGGTGCAGGGAACCCGACGCCCCCGCGGGATCGTATACAAGTGGTCCGGTACGGGCGATTCCGCCCGGACCGGGCGGAGTGGGCGGGCCGGAGGCGTGCACGGGAGTGCCGGAGGGGCGCAAGGGGGCGGTGAGTCCCCTGCGCAGGGCGGTGAGCTGGGTTGTGCTGTCCACTCAGGTCTCCCCGCAGACGTCCGTCCGACCAGTTCGGCACTAGCTACCGTAGGGTTACGTCTATTTAACACGCAAAACTCAATATGTAATGCAGAGTTGAGGAACGCAAGGGGGTGCGCATGACGGGAAGGGCGGCGAGGACCGTGAACCAGGCAAGCGCCGGACAGCTGCTCGAACTGGTGCGCAGTGGCCGGGCGACCACCCGTGGCGCGCTCCAGCAGGCCACCGGCCTGTCCCGGGCCACGGTCGGCCAGCGTCTGGACCGGCTGTTCCGCGCCGGCTGGCTCCGCGAGGGCGCCGGTGGCCCGGTCGACTCACCGCTGGGCGGCCGCCCCTCCATCACGCTGGAGTTCGACGACGAGCACGCGGTCGTCCTGACCGCCGACCTCGACACCCGGCACGGCCGGGCCGCCGTGGTGACCCTGACCGGCGAGATCCTCGCCGAGCACGCGGGCCCCGTGGTGATCGACGAGGGGCCCGAGGCGGTGCTCGGTGAACTGGGGCGCTGGTTCGCCGAACTGCTGGAGAAGTCCGGCCGGGGCGCGGACGCCGTCTGCGGCATAGGGCTCGCGGTGCCGGGACCGGTCGACATCGACACCGGGCGCGTGGTGCAGCCGCCGATCATGCCGGGCTGGGACGGTTACGACATCCGGGGCCGGCTGGCCCGCGCCTTCGCCGAGCACGCGGGCACCGACCGCTGCGCCCGCGTCCCCGTGCTCGTCGACAACGACGCCAACCTGATGGCGTACGGGGAACAGCGCACCGGTTACCCCGACTGCTCCGCGTTCGCGCTGGTCAAGGTCTCCACCGGTATCGGCGCCGGCATGGTCGTCGGCGGCACCATCTACCGGGGCGTGGACGGCGGGGCCGGCGACATAGGGCACATCCGGGTGGGCGCGGACGCGCCCTGCCGGTGCGGCTCGTACGGCTGTCTCGCGGCCGTCGCGAGCGGTGGCGCGGTGGCGCGGCGGCTCGCGGAGGCGGGGGTGCGGGCGGCCTCCGGCTCCGACGTGCGGGACCTGCTGACGGCCGGTCACCCCGAGGCGACGGCCCTGGCCCGGGAGGCCGGCCGACAGGTCGGGGACGTCCTGGCCACCGTGGTCACGCTGCTCAACCCGGGCGTCCTGATGATCGCCGGAGACCTGGCCGGAACCCCCTTCCTCACGGGCGTGCGCGAGCTGCTCTACCAGCGGGCGCTGCCCCGCTCCACCGCTCATCTGGACGTGGTGACCTCGCGGCTCGGCGAGCGGGCCGCCCTGGTGGGTGCCGGGGCGCTGGTCGTCGAGTACCTCTATGCCCCGGAGCGCGCCGAGGAGCGGCTCGCGGCGCTCGGCGTGTGACGGTCGTGTGTCGTGTCCGCATCGTGGTCCGGATGATGAAACCGGGCCGCTCCGCAGGGCGTGATTCTCGCCACCCTTGAGGGGGGTATTGCTCAGATGAGCGGATTGCGGGCGACTGCACTTCCCTAAGGGGTGGCACTCAGTGCCACCCTCTGATCGTTCATCGATTAAACTCAGACGTGTCAAGGGGCGCTCAACTGAGCGCTTTGGGTGATCGACGGGCGTTGACGCGTTCAAGAAGTGAAAACACCGGCGCCGGATGGCTTGCCAAGCCTTGACTTTCGATCTGGTGGCGGACGGGTGGTTACAGGCGCATGACGCGCAAGTGGACGTACCCACGCGCCTTCGATCTGGGTATGTTCCCCCTCGTCAGGGCAGCCACCGCGACGTCGAGGAGTCGAGACTCGTGTCGGAAAACAAAGATCCCCACGTAGCTGAGAGCGGCGACAGCGGCGTCGGCGGAGCGAAGTTCGTTTACGACTTCACCGAGGGCAACAAGGAACTCAAGGACCTTCTCGGAGGCAAGGGTGCCAACCTCGCCGAGATGACCAACCTGGGTCTTCCCGTCCCGCCCGGCTTCACCATCACCACCGAGGCGTGCAAGACGTACCTCGACAGTGGCGAGGAGCCGGCGGCACTGCGTGACGAGGTGAGTGCGCACCTCGACGCCCTCGAGGCGAAGATGGCCAAGAAGCTCGGCCAGGCCGACGACCCCCTGCTGGTGTCGGTGCGCTCCGGGGCGAAGTTCTCCATGCCCGGCATGATGGACACCGTCCTGAACATCGGCCTCTCCGACAAGTCGGTCCAGGGCCTCGCCAAGCAGGCCGGCGACGAGCGCTTCGCGTGGGACTCCTACCGCCGCCTCATCCAGATGTTCGGCAAGACGGTCCTCGGCGTGGACGGCGACCTCTTCGAGGAGGCGCTGGAGGCGGCGAAGCACCTCAAGAAGGTCGCCGTCGACACGGACCTCGAAGCGGCCGACCTGAAGAAGCTCGTCACCAAGTTCAAGAGGATCGTCAAGACCGAGGCCGGCCGGGACTTCCCGCAGGACCCGCGCGAACAGATGGACCTCGCCATCCACGCGGTCTTCGACTCCTGGAACACCGAGCGCGCCAAGCTCTACCGCCGCCAGGAGCGCATCCCGCACGACCTCGGCACCGCCGTGAACGTCTGCTCGATGGTCTTCGGCAACCTCGGCCCCGACTCCGGCACCGGCGTCGCCTTCACCCGCGACCCCGCCTCCGGGCACCAGGGCGTCTACGGCGACTACCTCCAGAACGCCCAGGGCGAGGACGTCGTCGCCGGTATCCGCAACACGGTCGCGCTCGCCGAGCTGGAGTCGATCGACAAGAAGTCGTACGACCAGCTCATGCAGATCATGGAGACCCTGGAGAACCACTACAAGGATCTCTGCGACATCGAGTTCACCATCGAGCGCGGCCAGCTGTGGATGCTCCAGACCCGCGTCGGCAAGCGCACCGCGGGCGCGGCCTTCCGCATCGCCACCCAGCTCGTGGACCAGGGACTCATCGACGAGGCCGAGGCCCTCCAGCGGGTGACGGGCGCCCAGCTCGCCCAGCTGATGTTCCCCCGCTTCGACGAGGACGCGAAGGTCCAGCAGGTCGGCCGGGGCATCGCCGCGTCGCCGGGCGCCGCGGTCGGCAAGGCGGTCTTCGACTCGTACACCGCGGTGAAGTGGTCCCGTTCCGGCGAGAAGGTCATCCTGGTCCGCCGCGAGACGAACCCCGACGACCTGGACGGCATGATCGCGGCCGAGGGCATCCTGACCTCGCGCGGCGGCAAGACGTCCCACGCGGCCGTCGTCGCGCGCGGCATGGGTAAGACCTGTGTCTGCGGCGCCGAGGAGCTGGAGGTCGACACCAAGCGGCGCCGGATGACCGTGCCCGGCGGGCACGTCGTCGAGGAGGGCGACCTCATCTCGATCGACGGGTCGAGCGGCAAGGTCTACCTGGGCGAGGTCCCCGTCGTCCCGTCCCCGGTCGTCGAGTACTTCGAGGGCCGGATGCACGCCGGCGCCGACGACGCCGACGAGCTGGTCGAGGCCGTCCACCGGATCATGGCCTTCGCCGACCGCAAGCGCAGCCTGCGCGTGCGCGCCAACGCCGACAACGCCGAGGACGCGCTGCGCGCCCGCCGCTTCGGCGCCCAGGGCATCGGTCTGTGCCGCACGGAGCACATGTTCCTCGGCGACCGCCGCGGGCTCGTCGAGCGGCTGATCCTCGCGGACACCGACGCCGAGCGCGAGGAGTCGCTGAAGGCGCTCCTGCCGCTCCAGAAGAAGGACTTCGTGGAGCTGTTCTCCGCGATGGACGGCCTCCCGGTCACGGTCCGTCTCCTGGACCCGCCGCTGCACGAGTTCCTGCCGGACATCACCGAGCTGTCGGTGCGGGTCGCGCTCGCCGAGTCCCGCAAGGACGCCAACGAGAACGACCTGCGCCTGCTCCAGGCGGTGCACCGCCTGCACGAGGCGAACCCGATGCTGGGCCTGCGCGGTGTGCGCCTCGGCCTGGTCATCCCCGGCCTGTTCACCATGCAGGTACGGGCGATCGCGGAGGCCGCCGCCGAGCGCAAGAACGCCAAGGGCGACCCGCGCGCGGAGATCATGATCCCGCTCGTCGGCACCGTCCAGGAACTGGAGATCGTCCGCGAGGAGGCCGACCAGGTCATCGCCGAGGTCGAGGCCGCCACCGGCGTCCGGCTGAAGCTGGCGATCGGCACGATGATCGAACTGCCGCGGGCCGCGCTGACGGCCGGCCAGATCGCCGAGGCCGCCGAGTTCTTCTCCTTCGGCACCAACGACCTCACCCAGACGGTGTGGGGCTTCAGCCGCGACGACGTGGAGGCATCCTTCTTCACGGCGTACCTGGAGAAGGGCATCTTCGGCGTCAGCCCCTTCGAGACCATCGACAAGGACGGCGTCGGCGCCCTGGTGAAGTCCGCGGTGGAGGCCGGCCGCGCGACCCGCCCCGACCTGAAGCTCGGCGTCTGCGGCGAACACGGCGGCGACCCCGAGTCGGTCCACTTCTTCCACGAGGTCGGACTCGACTACGTCTCCTGCTCCCCCTTCCGCATCCCCGTCGCCCGCCTGGAAGCGGGCCGAGCGGCCTCCAGCTCGAAGGGCAGCGACCACCGCTAGAACCCCGGGATCCCCGCCGGCCACTCACCCTCACCGGCCGGCGAGGACCCCGGCGTCCAGGACGAAGGGGCGGCAACCCTGTGCGGGGGTGCCGCCCCTTCGGCTCCTACCGCGCCCCGGCCCGACCCCCCTAGGGTGGGAACCCTCGTCGCCCCCGAAGGAGCCCCCATGCCCCGCTGGACCGCTCAGGACGTCCCCGAGCAGAGGGGGCGCGTCGCCGTCGTCACCGGGGCCAACAGTGGGCTCGGGTACGTGACCGCGCGGGAGTTGGCCCGTCGGGGGGCCCGGGTCGTGCTGGCCTGCCGGAACGCGGAGCGGGGGGCCGAGGCGGGGGACCGGATCGCGGCCGAACTGCCGGGCGCCGATGTCGCGTTCCTGCGGCTGGACCTCGGGGAGCTGGACTCCGTGCGGGAGTTCGCCGCCACGGTCTCGCGGACCTACGACCGGCTCGACCTGCTCGTCAACAACGCCGGGGTGATGGCGCTGCCCCTCGGCCGCACCGCCGACGGGTTCGAGACCCAGTTCGGCGTCAACCACCTCGGGCACTTCGCGCTCACCGGGCTGCTGCACCCGCTGGTCGCCGACACCCCCGGCGCCCGCATCGTCACCGTCTCCAGCATGGTCCACGCGCTCTCCAACATCGACCTCGACGACCTGAACAACGACCGGCAGCCCTACCGCAAGTGGATCGCCTACGCCCGGTCCAAGACCGCCAACCTCCTCTTCACCCACGAGCTGGCACGACGCCTGTCGCGCGCCGGGTCCGACGTCGTCGCGGCCGCCGCGCACCCCGGCTACGCCTCCACCAACCTGCAGACCGCCGGGCCCCGCATGGAGGGCCGTCGGAGCGCCGAGCGGCTCATGGAGCTCGGCAACCGCGTCTTCGCGCAGAGCGCCGAGGCCGGCGCGCTGCCCAGCCTGTACGCGGCCACCGCGCCGGACGTGGCACCCGACACCTTCGTCGGGCCGTCCTTCGCGATGTGGCGCGGCTCGCCCGCGCCGTCCCGGCGGGCCCCCTGGACCCGCGACGACCGCGCGGGGGAACTGCTCTGGGCCGCCTCCGAGGAGCTGACCGGCGTCACCTTCGAGGGCCTCAAGGACTGACCCCCTCTCCGGCGCCGTCCGCGAAAGCCGCTGGTCCGAACCTCAGAACTCGCTCAAGCCTGCCGAGATCCATGGACGGCACACGCACCACGTCCATAGGGTCGCGATCATGCCCGACATATCGCTGACCACGGTCCTCGTACTCTGCGCCGCCGCCCTGGCGGCCGGCTGGATCGACGCCGTGGTCGGCGGCGGGGGCCTGCTCCTGCTCCCCGCCATGCTGCTGGGCCTGCCCGCGGGCACCTCCGCCGCGTACGCGCTCGGCACCAACAAGGCGGTCGCGATCGTCGGTACGACGGGTGCCGCGGTGACATACGCGCGCAAGGCACCCGTCGACGTACGGCTCGCGGTCCGCATCGGGCTGGCCGCGCTCGCCGGGTCCACGGCGGGCGCGTTCGTCGCGGCGGGACTGAGCACCGAGGTGCTCAAGCCGGTCGTCATGGTCGTCCTGCTCGCCGTCGGCACCTTCGTGATCCTTCGGCCCGCGTTCGGCACCGCGCCGGCGACCACTCCGGCCTCCGCGCGCCGCGTCCTCGCCGCGATCGGCCTCGCGGGCCTCGGCATCGGCTTCTACGACGGTCTCATCGGCCCCGGCACCGGCACGTTCCTCGTACTCGCCCTGACCGCGCTGCTCCACCTCGACCTGGTGACCGCCTCCGCCACCGCCAAGATCGTCAACTGCTGCACCAACGCGGGCGCCCTCGCCACCTTCGCGTGGAAGGGCACCGTCTTCTGGGAACTCGCCGCCCTGATGGCCGTGTTCAACCTCGTCGGCGGCATGGTCGGGGCGCGGACCGCGCTCAAGAAGGGCAGCGGCTTCGTCCGTGTCGTGCTCCTGACCGTCGTCTTCGCGCTGGTCGCGAACCTCGCGTACGAGCAGTGGCTGGCCTGATCCTCGGCGGGGCCCGGTGTCCGGCCCACCCCTCAGCGGCTGCCCGTGAGATGGGCGAAGACGACCACGTTGCCCTGGTAGCCCGTCGACCTGGAGTAGCCGCCGCCGCAGGTGATGACCCGCAGCTCCGGCCGGCGGGCCGCGCCGTACACCTTGGCGTCGGGGAAGGCCCGCGCGTCGTACACCTCGACCGCGTCGACCGTGAACACGGCCGTGCTGCCGTCGAGCCGGTCCACCTCGACCGTGCTGCCCTTGCGGACGGCGCCCAGGTCGTAGAAGACGGCGGGACCCTCGGCGTTGTCGACGTGCCCGGCGACGATCGCCGTGCCGCGCTCGCCGGGAGAGGTGCCCGACTCGTACCAGCCGGCCAGGTTCTTCTTCTCGGCGGGCGGCACGTCCAGGCTGCCCTGCGGGGTGAGACCGAGGCCCATGAGCGGGGCGTCCACCCCGATCGCCCGGATCCGGATGCGGTCCGGCGGGGAGTGCGGCAGCGCCCGCGCGGCGGACGGTGCGCGGTCTCCGCCGGTCCCCGCCTCGGCCGCCGACGGCTGGGGCGGCGGATGGGGCTCGGAGCCGCTGCGCAGCAGCCAGGCGCCCGAGCACAGGGCGAACACGGTGACCGACGCTATGGCGATGTTGCTGACCCGGCGCACACGAGCCTCCTCACAGGGTCCTTTCCGGGGGCCGGGCCGGCCGGGCCCGACGGGTGGGACGGGACGCGATCGGTCCCCTTCCCCCTCCGCGCCGCGAGGGGCGTCGGGCCACGGAGGGGGAGGGGACGGCGGTACCGGCGGACGGACGGCGGAGGGTGTCCGTCAGATCCCGTCGCCTCTCGCCCGGCGATGCAGGAGCCAGGTACCGCCCGCGGCGGCGACGGCCAGTGCCGCCACTCCCGCCGCGGTCTGGACGGGGTCGGGGCCCAGCGCGCCGCCGACACCGGTGTTCACATGGCCGCGCGGCTGGACCTGCTCGCGCGTCGAGGTCAGGGTCACGATCAGGTCGCCGGTGATCCGCCGGCCGTCCGCGCATTTCGCGACGATCTCGTACGTTCCCGGCTGCGCGCTCGGCGGCACCCGGAACTGACCGATCGCGTCCTCCTCGTGCGCGCTCGCCGCGAGCGTGAAGGTGCCGGCGCCCACCGCGCCGGCGTCTCCCGTCGCGGTGCCGTCCCCGGGGCAGGCCGACGTGTCGACGGTGACCTCGGCGCCCGGGACGACGGTGGAGGGGAACACCTCCAGGCTCCCGCCGTCCTCTCCGTACACGGGCGCGGCGGCCAGACCCGCGGCGGCAACGGCGAGCGCGGTACCGGTCAGCATCCGGGCGGTACGTCGCATCGTGCTAGCTCCTCCGAGGGGGCCCGGCCCGCGACACCCCCAAGTGCCGCTGCGTCGGTCGTGCCCCTGCTCTACCGAGGTAAGTGGCACCGGCACCGGTCCGCTCCCTGATGGATCGTCAGAAATGAGGTGAACGGGTGTCAGGCGGCCCCGCCGCACGGGCGGAAGCGCCGGTGTTCCAGCAGGTCACCGGCGTCCGCCTGGCGTGTCGCGGACGCGTACCCGAAGGGCGGAGCGCCGGGGGTGTGAACGGGTGACCGGGGGTGCGGGGCGTCGGCCCGTCCCGGCGCGAGGTCGGGGTGACGGCGTGGCGCGGTCCCGTCTCCGTCGACGGGCCGGCGTCCCCACTTGACCTCAAGAATGGTTGAGGTAAGAGGCTGTGCGGCATGAAGACAGCCACAGCACCCTCAGCCGTTCCCTCGTCAGACGCGGTGTCGTCGGCCGTACCCCGGACCGAGGCCGCCGCCCCGGGACCGGTGACCGAGCCGCCCGTACGGGTCGCCGTGGTCATCGGCAGCAACCGCGAGGGCCGGTTCGGTCCCGTCGTCGCCGGCTGGCTGCTCGACCGGATCGCGGAACGGGACGACTTCGTCCCCGAGGTCCTCGACGTCGCCGCCGTCGACCTCCCCACGGCCCTGTCCTCCTCCCCGTCTCCCGAGGTGGCCGCCGAACTGGCGAAGGTGACGCCCGCACTCGCCGACGCGGACGCCTTCGTCGTCCTCACCCCCGAGTACAACCACTCCTTCCCCGCGGGCCTGAAGAACCTCGTCGACTGGCACTACGGGGAGTGGCGGGCCAAGCCCGTCGCCCTCGTGTCCTACGGGGGCGTCTCCGGCGGGCTGCGGGCCGTCGAGCACCTGCGGCAGGTCTTCGCGGAGCTGCACGCCGTCACCGTGCGGGACACCGTGTCCTTCCACGGCGCGGGCGCCGCCTTCGACGAGGCCGGCCACCCGCGCGACGCCGCGGGCCCCGCCGCCGCGGCGAACGCGATGCTGGACCAACTCGGCTGGTGGGCGCGGGCGTTGAGGGACGCGCGGGTTCGACGGCCGTACGCGGGATGAAAGGTGCGCCGAAGCGCGGGACGAGATGTGCGCCGAAGGGTGGGAAAGGCGCGGGGCGCCGGGAGGGGCCCTTGCGTCCGGAGTCGGGCGGACCGCCAGCCGGAACCTGACCGGACCGGTGGGAAACGGGCCGGAACGTGACCGGACCGGTGACGACGGCCGGTGAGGACGGCCGTTGGGGAACGGGCCGTGGACAGGCGGGCGTCGGCGTCGCCTGCCCACGGTGGGCGGGTTCCCCAGCGGCGGAGGGGGTCAGACGACCGAGACCGCCGACCAGGCCGCCGCCACGGCGTTGTACTCCGTACTGCCCGCGCCGTAGAGGTCCTTGGCCGCGTTCAGCGTGGCGGTGCGGGCACCCGCGTACTTCGTCGACGACGTCATGTAGACCGTCAGCGCGCGGTACCAGATCTTGCCCACCTTGTCGTGCCCGATGCCGGACACCGTCGAGCCGTTGCAGGTGGGGGAGTCGTAGCTGACGCCGCCCACCGACTTGGCCCCGCTGCCCTCCGCGAGGAGGTACGCGAAGTGGTTGGCGACGCCGGAGGAGTAGTGGACGTCGAGGTTGCCGACCGAACTGCTCCAGCAGTCGGCGGAGTTGCCGTCCTTGGAGGGCTTGTCCATGAAGCGCAGGGCGGGCTTGCCGAAGCCGGAACGGACGATCTTCTCGCCGATCAGGTAGTCACCGGGGTCCGTGGCGTTGTTCGCGTACCACTCGACCATGGTGCCGAAGATGTCGGAGGTCGCCTCGTTCAGGCCGCCGGACTCGCCCGAGTAGGTCAGCGCGGCGGTCTTCGAGGTGACGCCGTGCGACATCTCGTGCCCCGCGACGTCGAGCGCGACCAGCGGCCCGAACGTCGTGCCGTCACCGTCCCCGTACGTCATGCAGAAGCAACTGTCTTCCCAGAAGGCGTTGTTGTAGTTGTTGCCGTAGTGCACCCGGTTGTAGGAGCCCTTGCCGTCGCCGGCTATGCCGTTCCTGCCGTGCACGTTCTTGTAGTAGTCCCACGTCTCGTCGGTGCCGTACTGCGCGTCCACCGCCGCGGACGCGCGGTCCGCCGCCGCGCCGGTGCCCCAGTGGTTGTCCGCGTCGGTGAACAGCGTCGCGGGCGCCCGGCTGATGCAGATCCCGAAGATGCACAGGTCCGTCTTGTTCGCCGCGTCGCCCGTGTACGTGTTCCCGCGCGTCGGGTCCTTCAGCTGGTTCGTCGATCCGGACGGCGTCGTCTCCAGCGAAACCGTGCCGCTGTACAGCGACTTGCCGTCGCCGGTGGCCGTCTCGATGGTGTCCCAGGCGTCGATCCGGGCGCCGGTGCGGGCATCGGTGAGGACCAGGCGGGCGACCGGATTGCCGAGGGTGTCCTGGGCGACCACGGTGGTCCGCCAGGCGAGTTTCGGTGCCCCGTGCAGCGCGTCGACCACGAGCTGCGGCTTGGCCGTCACCTTGCGCAGGGACTCGCCCGGGTTGGCGGCGCGCAGCGCGGCCGCCGCGAGGTCGGCGGCCTTCGGGGCGGACAGCGCCGGGGTGACGCTGCTCGGAGAGACGGCCTTCGTGGTGGCCCGGTCGGCGCCGCGGTACGCGCCACCCGGCGCGAGGTGGACCACGAAGTCGCCGCCGAGGACGGGGAGATGACGGTACGTCCGGTCGTAGCGGACGTGCTGGGTGCCGTCCTGGTCCACGACGACGTCCCGTACGGAGGTGTCCTGCGCGGAGGTGAGGCCCAGGCCCGTGGCGTGGTCCACCAGGGCGGCGGCCGCGTTCGTGACGGCGGCGGCCCGGCCGGGCCGGGTGTCGGCGTGCGCGGTGGGCGCGAGCGCGGCGGCCAGCAGGGCGGCCGCGGCCGCCGCGGCGCCCGCGGTGGCGAGAGAGGAACCTCGGATGTGCCGTGTCCGACTCATCGGTCTCCTTGGGAAGGCCCCTTGGGGAGGGCGCGTGGGGGAGGCGCCGCACAGCGGCCTCGGAGGCACTGCACGGCTGCCTCAGATTTAAAGGTTCATGACATGTCATGTCCATAGCGCCTCCGCGGTGGACGCGGGATGCGGCGAGAATCGTTTCCGTACCCCCACGAATGGAGACGATCATGGAGACGCCGGCCTGCCTGGCCGTTCTGACCACCACCGACTCGGCGCGGAAGGCCGCGGAGTTGGCCCGTGGCGCGGTCGCCGAGCGGGTCGCGGCCTGCGCGCAGATCTCGGGGCCGGTCACGTCCGTCTACCGGTGGCAGGGCGCGGTCGAGACGGCCACCGAGTGGCAGATCCACTTCAAGACGACCGTGGTCCGCTACCCCGCCCTGGAGGCGTACCTCCGCGCGGCCCACACCTACGAGACGCCCGAGATCATCGCGACCCCGGTCGTCGCGGGCGGCGCGGACTACCTGCGGTGGGTGGGGGAGGAGACGACCCCGTGAGCGGAACGGGACCGCCCTTCTTCGTCTACGGCACCCTGCGCCCCGGCGAGCACAACCACGACCTGTTCCTGCGCGGCCGGACCCGCTCCGAGGAACCCGGACGGATGCCGGGGCTCGTGCTCTACCCGGGCCCCGGATACCCGTACGCCGTCGAGGAACCCGGCGGCACGGTGACCGGCGACCTCGTGACCGCGCTGCCCGGGGCGTACGAGGAACTCCTGGCGGAACTGGACGCGTTGGAGGAGTACGCGCCGGGCGATCCGCACAACCTGTACGAGCGGATCGCACGCGACGCCGTCCTCGCCGACGGCACGGTCGTCCGCGCCTGGGTGTACGTCGCGGCGCCCTCCGTCGCCGCGCGCCTGCGGGCCGGCGGCCGTCCGATCGCGAGCGGTGAGTGGCACGGCAGGCCGGCGGACACGCCCGCACACGGCCCCGGCTGAGCCGCCGTCACCGGTGCCGGGGTGCACCCGTGCGGGTGGCCGGTCCGTGCGCCCCACCCGCGCGGGCGCCGGCACCCCCTAGGGTCCGGCCATGACCGACCGCGACCTGACCAGGCGACGTGTCCTCGCGCTCGGCGGCGCGGCCGTCGGTGCCGCCCTGGGCATCGGCCTCAACTCCTGCTCCGCCGACCCGAAGCCGGACGCCTCCCCGGATCCGAGGAAGAACACGACGCCGGGGCGGCCCGACGCACAGCCGGAAGGGCCCGCCGCGGACACCGTGAGCGGCGACTGACGTCCCGCGCCGCTCACGTCCGCGTACCGCACCCGGGTCGCCCGCCCGTCCCGGCGCCCGCGCGTGCCGCCGTCTACCGGCCGGCCGCCAGCGCCCGGGCCACCCCGTGCTCCTTGTGGCCGAGGAACCGCGGGTCCGGCCGGAACACCGCGTCCAGGGCGGCCTTGCCCGCCGCGAAGATCTCCCGGGTGCCGCCGTAGTACCAGGTCGCGTCGTGCTTGGCGTCGACACCGATGCCGTACGAGCGGACGCCCGCGGCCCGGCACAGGGCGACGGCCCGGCGGATGTGGAAGCCCTGACTGATCAGGACCGCCTCGTGCACGCCGAAGATCCTGCGTGCCCGGACGCACGAGTCCCAGGTGTCGAAGCCCGCGTAGTCGCTGACGATCCGGCGGTCCGGCACCCCGTGCGCGGTGAGGTAGGCGCGCATCGCGTCCGGCTCGTCGTAGTCCTCGCGGCTGTTGTCGCCGGTGACGAGGACGACTTCGATCCGGCCCGCCCGGTACAGCTTCGCGGCCGCGTCCAGCCGGTGCGCGAGATACGGGGACGGCTCGCCGTCCCACAGACCCGCGCCGAAGACGACCGCCACCTCGGTGCGCGGGGCGTCCGCCGTCGTCCGCAGCCGGTCGCCCGTCGTCACGTACATCCACGTCATCGGCAGGAGCGCCAGCACACACAGCACCATCAGCGCCTGCACCGCCCGTCGTTGGCCCGGGCGGGTCCGCGGCACGCGCACTCCGCGCAGCAGTCGGAGCGGACGCGGCCGGCGCGGGACCGGACGCATCGGACGCTTCGGGCGCGGCATACGCAGCAGACGCGGCATGGTCGATGTCCCCCAGGTGACGTCACGCGTGGGTGCGGGCCGGGTCCCGCGGTCGGGTCCGACGGACGCCGATTCTCACGTACGTGTTCGACACAGGAGGACGCGGCGCAAGCACGTTCGGTTCGCCGGGGTGTCGTGAGTGCTGTCACCCGTGGCGAGGGAACCGCAGGTGGGAGCCGCTCGTCCGGCAGGCGTACCGTACGGTGAACCGCCGGAAAACGCCCGACATGCCCGTGCAACGGCCCGGCAACCTCCTACCGCGAGGATCGCCCCCATGACGGCGTCGCACCCAGCCCGAGACGAGCCCTCCGCCCGCTCCGCGGGACCGCCGCCGCGCGCCGACCGGTTCGACGGGCAACTCGACACCACGGCACAGCTGATGAACCGGATCACCAGTCAGCTCGGCAGCCAGCTCAGCCTGGTCTCGCTCAACGGCACCCGCCGTCCCGCGCCGCCCACGCTCGTGCTGGCCGCGCACGGCAGCCGCGACCCGCGCGCGCTGAGCACCGTCCGCGCCCTGGCCGAACGCGTCCGCGAGCTGCGCCCGCACCTGACCGTGCGCCTCGGACACATCGACGTGAGCGACCCCCCGCTCTCCGGCACGCTCGCCTCGCTCGGCGGCGGGCAGGGCGCCGGCGCCGTTCTCGTCCCGCTGCTGCTCGGCCGCGGCCACCACGTCCGGCGCGACCTGCCCGAGGCGGCGGCCGCCGCCCCCGGCCCGCCCGTCCGCGTCGCCGCCCCGCTCGGTCCGCACCCGCTGCTCGTCGAGACGCTCCACGACCGGCTCGTCGAGGCCGGCTGGCCGGCCGGGATGAGCGACACGGCCCGCCGCGCCAGCGCCGTCGTCCTCGCCTCCGCCGGCTCCCGGCTCGTGGAGTCCGCCGCCGACACCCGCCGCACCGCGCAGCTGCTCGCCGAACGGCTCGGCGTGCCCGTCGTCCCCGCGTACGCCTCCGGCGCCGCCCCCACCGTCCCGGCCGCCCTGCGCGCCCTCGCCGCCCGGGGCCGCCACCGGATCGCCGTCGCCTCCCACTTCACCGCCCCGGGCCGGCTCGCCTCCCGGTGCGCGGAGGCCGGCCCGTGGATCCGGGCCGAACCCCTCGGCGACCACCCGGCGATGGTCCGCCTCGTCCTGCACCGCTACGACCAGGCGCTCGCGGCCCCCGAACCCGCCCCGGAACGCGCCCTCACCCCCGCCTGACCCCGGCGGTTCCCCGCCCGCCCGGGCCCGCCGCCGCCGGTGCCGGGCATCCCGGTTGTCACCGGCTGCGTTTACTGTCGGTGCATGGAAGGCATGGAACCGCACGCAGCAGCACCCGCACCGAAGGCCCCCGAGAACCCCGCAGCACACGACGAGTACGACGTGTCCGCCGTCGAGCGCCGGGCCGTCGAGCCCGACAAACACCCCGGCCGCACCGCCTTCCAGCGCGACCGCGCCCGTGTACTGCACTCCGCCGCCCTGCGCCGCCTCGCCGGCAAGACCCAGGTCGTCACCCCCGGCACCCTCCCCCAGGTCCTCGGCTCCGCCCGCACCGGGGAGATCCCCATCCAGGTGTGGGACGCCAGCCCCCGCACCCGGCTGACGCACTCCCTGGAGTGCGCGCAGGTCGGCCGCGACCTCGGCGCCGCCCTCGGCTGCGACCCCGACCTGGTCGAGGCCGCCTGCCTCTCGCACGACCTCGGCCACCCGCCCTTCGGACACAACGGCGAACAGGCACTGAACGAATTCGCCGAGGACTGCGGCGGGTTCGAGGGCAACGCCCAGTCGCTGCGCCTGCTCACCCGGATCGAACCCAAGCGCTTCGTGCGCAGCGACATGGTGGCCTCCGCGCCCGCCGACGCCGACGAGGACCTCGTCAGCGTCGGCCTCAACCTCACGCGCGCCGCCCTCGACGCCGCCACCAAGTACCCCTGGCCCCGAGGCGCCTGCCCCACGGACCCCCGGTCGCCGAAGTTCGGGGTCTACGAGGACGACCGGCCGGTCTTCGACTGGATCCGCAAGGGCGCCCCCGGCACCCGGACCTGCTTCGAGGCCCAGGTGATGGACTGGTCCGACGACGTGGCCTACTCGGTGCACGACGTCGAGGACGGCCTGCACGCCGGCCACATCGACCCCGCCAGCCTCCTGTCCGGGCCGGAGCGCGAGGAGATCTTCGCCGTCGCCATCGGGCGGTACGTGCCCGCGGACACCGACCCGGCCGAGCTGGCCGAAGCCCTCGACCGGCTCCTGGGCCAGGAGTGGTGGCCGCACCGCTACGACGGATCGGCCGTCGCCCAGGCACGCCTGAAGGACGCCACGAGCCAGCTCATCGGCCGGTTCTGCCTGGCGGCGGAGGGCGCCACCCGCGCCCGCCACGGCACCGGCCGCCTCACCCGGTACGCGGCGGAACTGGTCGTCCCCCGCGCCGCCCGGCACGAGTGCGCCGTCCTCAAGGCGGTCGCCGACCGGTACGTCATGCAGCGCGCCGAGCAGGAGCGGCTCCGCGCCGACCAGAGGGTCGTCGTCGCCGAACTCGCCGAGGCCCTCACCGCCCGCGCGCCCGAGGTCCTCGATCCTCAGTTCCGCGCCCTGTTCGAGCACGCGGCCGACGACCGCGCCCGCAAGCGGGTGATCGTCGACCAGATCGCATCCCTCACGGATGCCTCGGCGCGTTCCCTGCACCTCAGGCTCACCACGCGTTCCCATGGAGGCGCCGGAGTGTGACCCTGCGTGGCCTGATCGGGCCACTCCCCCTTCCCGCATCACGCTCCGTGCGGGACTCTCGCATATGGCGACATCCTTACGAGGAGGCATCAAGTGGTCGACGCGGATCAGACATTCGTCATCGTCGGAGGAGGCCTGGCAGGCGCCAAGGCGGCCGAGACGCTCCGAGCGGAGGGCTTCACCGGACGCGTGATACTGATCTGCGACGAGCGCGACCACCCCTACGAACGTCCGCCGCTGTCCAAGGGCTACCTCCTCGGCAAGGAGGAACGCGACAGCGTCTTCGTCCACGAACCCGCCTGGTACGCGCGCCACGACATCGAGCTGCACCTCGGCCAGACCGTCGACGCGATCGACCGTGCGGCCAGGACCGTCCGCTTCGGGGACGACGGCACCCTCGTCCACTACGACAAGCTCCTCGTCGTCACGGGCTCCGAGCCGCGCCGCCTCGACATCCCGGGCACCGACCTCGCCGGCGTGCACCACCTGCGCCGCCTCGCCCACGCCGAGCGGCTGAAGGGCGTCCTCGCCGCCCTCGGCCGGGACAACGGCCACATCGTCATCGCCGGAGCCGGCTGGATCGGCCTGGAGATCGCCGCGGCGGCCCGCGAGTACGGCGCCGAGGTCACCGTCGTCGAGCCCGAGGCGACCCCGCTGCACAGCGTGCTCGGACCCGAACTGGGCCAGGTCTTCGCCGAGCTGCACCGCGAACACGGCGTGCGGTTCCACTTCGGCGCCCGGCTCACCGAGATCGTCGGCCAGGACGGCATGGTGCTGGCCGCCCGCACCGACGACGGCGAGGAGCACCCCGCGCACGACGTCCTCGCCGCCATCGGCGCCGCCCCGCGCACCGGACTCGCCGAGGCCGCGGGCCTGGAACTCGCGGGCCGCGAGCACGGCGGGGGCATCGCGGTCGACGAGACGCTGCGCACCTCCGACCCCGACGTGTACGCCGCCGGTGACGTCGCCTCCTTCCACCACCCCCTCTTCGGCACCCGGCTGCGCGTCGAGCACTGGGCCAACGCCCTGAACGGCGGACCGGCCGCCGCCCGCTCCATGCTGGGCCGCGGCACCCCGTACGACCGGGTGCCGTACTTCTTCTCCGACCAGTACGACGTCGGCCTGGAGTACTCGGGCTGGGCGCCCCCGGGGACGTACGACCAGGTGGTGATCCGGGGTGACGCCGGCAAGCGGGAGTTCATCGCCTTCTGGCTGAAGGAGGGCAGGGTGCTCGCCGGGATGAACGTGAACGTGTGGGATGTCACGGACCCGATCCAGCAGCTCGTCCGGTCCCGGATCCAGGTGGACGCCGACGCGCTCGCCGACCCGCACGTCCCCCTGGACAGCCTGGTCCCGTGACGCACGGCGGCACCCGCCGCCCCACCCCTCCCGTGCCGGGGTCCGGAGCAGTTCCCCCGGACCCCGGCACGGCGTCGCTCACCTCGCCCCAGGAGTGTCGGTCCGGCCCCGTAGAATCACCACGTGGCCGGCAGGATCAACGACGAGGACGTGAAGGCGGTTCGGGACGCGGTCCCGATCGACGCCGTGGTGTCCGAGTACCTCCAGCTGCGCAACGCGGGCGGCGGGAACCTGAAGGGCCTGTGCCCCTTCCACGACGAGAAGTCACCGTCGTTCCAGGTCAGCCCCAGCAAGGGCCTCTTCCACTGCTTCGGCTGCCAGGAGGGCGGCGACACCATCACGTTCGTGATGAAGGTCGACCACCTCACCTTCTCCGAGTCGGTGGAGCGCCTCGCAGGCCAGGCCGGCATCACCCTGCGCTACGAGGAGGGCGGGTACAACCCCTCCCACCAGCGCGGCGAGCGGATCCGCCTGGTCGAGGCGCACAAGGCCGCCGCCCAGTTCTACATCGAGCAGCTCGGCACCAGCCCCGAGGCCGACACCGGCCGCACGTTCCTCGCCGAGCGCGGCTTCGACCAAGCCGCCGCCGCCCACTTCGGCGTCGGCTACAGCCCCCAGGGCTGGGACCACCTCACCCGCCATCTGCGCGGCAAGGGCTTCACCGACAAGGAGCTGGTCCTCTCCGGGCTCTCCCAGGAGGGCCGCCGCGGCCCCATCGACCGCTTCCGCGGCCGCCTCATGTGGCCCATCCGCGACATCGGCGGCGAGGTCGTCGGCTTCGGCGCCCGCAAGCTCTACGAGTCCGACAACGGCCCGAAGTACCTGAACACGCCCGACACGGCGATCTACAGGAAGTCCCAGGTGCTGTACGGCATCGACCTCGCCAAGAAGGACATCGCCAAAAGCAGCCGGGCGGTCGTCGTCGAGGGCTACACCGACGTCATGGCCTGCCACATGGCGGGCATCACCACCGCCATCGCGACCTGCGGCACCGCGTTCGGCACCGACCACATCAAGATCCTCCGCCGCCTCCTCATGGACAACGGCTCGGCCCGGGTGATCTTCACCTTCGACGGCGACGCGGCCGGCCAGAAGGCGGCCCTGCGCGCCTTCGAGGACGACCAGAAGTTCGCCGCCGAGACGTACATCGCCATCGCCCCCGACGGCATGGACCCCTGCGAGCTGCGCCTCGCCAAGGGCGACGAGGCCGTCGCCGACCTCGTCGAACCGCGCACACCGCTCTTCGAGTTCGCGCTCCGTCAGATCGTCCTGCGCTACGACCTGGAGACCCCGGCCGGGCGCGCCGCCGCCCTCGACGAGGCCGCCCCGATCGTCGCCCGCATCAAGAACAGCGGCGCCCAGCACGAGGTGGCCGTGCAGCTCGCCGGCATGCTCGGCATCCTCGACACCCAGTTCGTCGTCAAGCGGGTGGCGCAGCTGGCCCGTTGGGCACGCGACCGCGGCGGCAGGGGACCCGCGCCCGCCGGGAACCGCTCCCAGCAGACGTACACCGCCGCCCAGGCCCCCACGAACGGCGGGCCCGCCCTCACCCTGCGCAACCCCGTCTTCGCCACCGAGCGCGAGCTGCTCAAACTCGCCCTCCAGCGCCCCGAGCTGGTCGCCCCGGCGTTCGACGCGTACGGCATCGACGAGTTCACCGCATCCCCGTACGCCGCGGTGCGCCTGGCCGTCATGGAGGCGGGCGGCACCGAGTACGGCGCCCAGGACCCCCAGGAGTACCTGATCCGGGTGCGTGACGCCGCTCCGGACGACGCGGTGCGCGCGATGGTCACCGAGCTGGCCGTCGAGGCGATCCTGCGCAAGACCGTCGACGAGACGTACGCGGGCGACCAGCTCGTCGCGGTCCGCCGCCGCGCCGTCGACCGCCGCATCCGAGACGTCCAGGGCTCCCTGTCCCGGCTCAGCGCGGGCGGCGACCCGGCCCAGCTGGCCGCCGTGCAGAACGAGTTGTGGGTCCTCCAGCAGTACGGGCAGGCGCTGCGCGAGAAGGGCGTCGAAGCCCTCTGAGCCCGGCCCGGCACCGGGTGTGCCGGGGTGGTGCGCGGCCGCGCGCGGGGTCGCGGCGGGGCGCGCGGGCCGTGGGACGCGTCCGCGGGGGCCCGGCACATGCCAATCCCGGACCCGCTCCCACCGCTTACGGCTCCGCTGAACTGCGCACTCGTCCCAAACGGTAACCAGCCGGTCACGGACCGGACGCAAAAAGTCACCGCACGCCCCTCGTGGCGGCGATGTGTCGTACTCCACACTGGGTTCCGGTGCCTGAGTCCTCGGAGCGCGGCCGACCCGCACGCGACGGGTTCCCTTTTCCCGCGGTTCCGCCAAACGACTACGGGATGGACAGCGGCGAGGCCGTCGAGCCCATCCCGGACGTACCGCTGCCGCACGACTCAGCAGCGACATTCCTGGAGGTCGCCCCCGTGCAGACCCAGACCCTCGCCGAGACCGACAACACCACCGTCACGGACACGGACGCCGACGTCGTCGCTGCGGTACCCGCGCAGAGCCGTGCCGCGCACCACCCCGAGGCCGACCCGGACGGCCCGCCGCAGACCCCGGGGGCAGAGGCGGAAGTGGAGACCGAGGCCGAGGAGCCCGCCGAAGTGCCGCGAGGCCGCGCCGCCGACACCGGCGGCCCCTCGTCGGACCTGTTCCGCCAGTATCTGCGCGAGATCGGGCGGATCCCGCTGCTCACCGCGGCCGAGGAGGTCGACCTCGCCCGCCGCGTCGAGGCCGGGCTCTTCGCGGAGGAGAAGCTCCGTCTCGCTCCGGACCTGGACAGCCAGCTCGCCCTCGACCTGGACAAGATCGTCGTCATGGGCCGGATGGCCAAGCGCCGGCTCATCGAGGCGAACCTGCGGCTCGTGGTCTCCGTGGCCAAACGGTACGTGGGGCGCGGGCTGACCATGCTCGACCTGGTCCAGGAGGGCAATCTCGGGCTCATCCGGGCGGTCGAGAAGTTCGACTACGCCCGCGGCTACAAGTTCTCCACGTACGCCACCTGGTGGATCCGGCAGGCCATGTCCCGTGCCCTCGCCGACCAGGCGCGCACCATCCGCGTCCCCGTGCACGTGGTCGAGCTGATCAACCGGGTGGTCCGCGTGCAGCGGCGGATGCTCCAGGAGCGCGGCTACGAACCCAGTCCCGAAGAGGTCGCCGCCCATCTCGACCTGACCGGCGAGCGGGTCAGCGAAGTGCTGCGGCTGGCCCAGGAGCCGGTGTCCCTGCACGCGCCCGTGGGCGAGGAGGACGACGTAGCCCTCGGGGACCTCATCGAGGACGGTGACGCGGCCTCGCCGGTCGAGTCCGCCGCGTTCCTGCTGCTCAGGCAGCATCTGGAGGCGGTGCTGTCGACGCTGGGGGAGCGGGAGCGGAAGGTCGTGCAGCTGCGGTACGGGCTGGCGGACGGGCGTCCGCGGACCCTGGAGGAGATAGGCCGCATCTTCGGTGTCACGCGCGAGCGCATCCGGCAGATCGAGTCCAAGACCCTCAACAAGCTGCGGGACCACGCCTTCGCGGACCAGCTGCGGGGGTATCTGGACTGACCCGTCCCGGCACGGGAGCCGCCCCCGGACCCCCGCTCCTCGAACGCCGGAGGAGCTGGATCTCCCGCCGGAAGGGTGAACCGGCGGGAGGGGGTCCAGGGGCGGCTGTGCCCTAGTCGACCTCGGCGACCGCCTGGGCGAACTGGGCCTGGTAGAGGCGGGCGTAGGCGCCGCCGGACTCCAGCAGCTCCGCGTGCGCGCCCTGCTCGACGATCGCGCCGTCCTCCATCACGAGGATCGTGTCGGCGTCCCGGATCGTCGACAGGCGGTGGGCGATCACGAACGACGTCCGGCCGTGCGCCAGCTTCGCCATCGCCTTCTGGATCAGCACCTCGGTCCGGGTGTCCACGGAGCTGGTCGCCTCGTCGAGCACCAGGATGACCGGGTCCGACAGGAACGCCCGGGCGATGGTGATCAGCTGCTTCTCACCCGCGCTGACGCCCGATCCCTCGTCGTCGATCACGGTGTCGTAGCCGTCGGGCAGCGTACGGACGAACCGGTCGGCGTGCGCGGCGCGCGCCGCCTCCTCGATCTCCCCGCGGGTGACCTCCCGCGTGGCGCCGTACGCGATGTTGTCGGCGATCGTGCCCCCGAACAGCCAGGTGTCCTGGAGCACCATGCCGATGGCGGCCCGCAGTTCGTCACGGGAGATGGACGCCACGTCGACCCCGTCGAGGGTGATGCGGCCGCCCGTGACGTCGTAGAACCGCATCAGCAGGTTCACCAGGGTGGTCTTGCCGGCCCCGGTCGGGCCGACGATGGCGACCGTCTGGCCCGGCTCCACCGTCAGCGAGAGGTCCTCGATGAGCGGCTTCTCCGGGTCGTAGCGGAACGACACGTGCTCCAGCGCCACGCGCCCGCGCAGTTCGGCGGGACCGGCCGAGACCGCCGGGTCAGCCTCCTGCTCGTCCGCGTCGAGGATCTCGAAGACCCGCTCCGCCGACGCCACACCCGACTGCACCAGGTTCGCCATCGACGCGACCTGCGTCAGCGGCATCGAGAACTGGCGGGAGTACTGGATGAAGGCCTGCACGTCACCGATCGACAGCGTGCCGGAGGCGACGCGCAGTCCGCCGACCACCGCGACCAGCACGTAGTTCAGGTTCGAGACGAACATCATCAGCGGCTGCATGATCCCGCTGTTGAACTGGGCCTTGAACCCGGCCTGGTAGAGCTTCTCGTTCTGCTCGGCGAACTGCGCGGCCGACTCGTCGGCCCGCCCGAACACCTTCACCAGGTTGTGGCCGGTGTACATCTCCTCGATGTGGGCGTTGAGCTTGCCCGTGGTGCGCCACTGCTGCACGAAGTGCGGCTGCGAGCGCTTGCCGATCCGGGTGGCGACGACGAACGACAGCGGCACCGTGACCAGCGCGACGAGCGCGAGCAGCGGCGACACCCAGAACATCATCGCGAGCACACCCACGATGGTCAGCAGCGAGTTGACGAGCTGGCCCATCGACTGCTGGAGGGTCTGCTGGATGTTGTCCATGTCGTTCGTGGCCCGGCTGAGGACCTCACCGCGCTGGCGCTTGTCGAAGTACGACAGCGGCAGCCGCGACAGCTTCGCCTGGAGGTCCTCGCGCATCCGGTAGACCGTCCTGTTGACGGACCGGTTGACCAGTCGCGTCGCGACCGCCATCAGCAGGCCGGCCAGCAGGAACGTACAGATCGCGAGCAGCAGGACGTTGCCGACGGCGTGGAAGTCGATGCCCTCGCCGGGGGTGAAGTCCGTGCTCTTGAGCATGTCGGCGACGGCACCCTGGCCGTGCGCGCGCAGCGAGTCCAGGGACTCGGCCTTGGTGGCGCCGGCCGGCATCCGGCGGCCGACGATGCCCGCGAAGACCAGGTCGGTCGCCCGGCCGAGGATCTTCGGGCCGACCACCGACAGGCCGACGCTGAGGACGACGGCGACCAGCATCACGTACAGCGTGGCGCGTTCGGGCTTGAACTGGGTGAGCAGCCTGCGGCCCGACACCTTGAATTCCATCGAGCGCTGGTCCGGGCCGCTCCCGGCCATCATGCGCCCCATCGGCCCGGCCATCAGGCGGCCTCCGCTTCCGTCAGCTGGGAGAGGACGATCTCCCGGTAGGTCTCGTTGTCGGCCATCAGTTCGTGATGCCGTCCCGTGCCGACGACCCGGCCCTCGTCGAGGACCACGATCCGGTCGGCGTCCCGGATGGTCGACACCCGCTGGGCGACGATCACCACGGTGGCCTCGGCGGTCTCCTCGGCGAGTGCCGCGCGCAGGGCCGCGTCGGTCGCGTAGTCGAGGGCCGAGAAGGAGTCGTCGAAGAGGTAGATCTCGGGGCGCTGCACCAGGGTGCGGGCGATGGCCAGGCGCTGGCGCTGGCCGCCCGACACGTTGGTGCCGCCCTGGGCGATCGGCGCGTCCAGGCCGCCTTCGAGGGCCTCGACGAAGCCCTTGGCCTGCGCGACCTCCAGGGCGTGCCACAGCTCCTCGTCGGTCGCGTCGGGGTTGCCGTAGCGCAGGTTGGTGGCGACCGTCCCGGCGAACAGGTACGGCTTCTGCGGGACCAGTCCGACCGTCCTGGCCAGCAGCTTCGGGCCGATCGTCGCCACGTCGACGCCGTCGACGAGGACCTCGCCGTCGGTGGCGTCGAACAGCCGGGGGACCAGGCCGAGCAGCGTCGACTTGCCGCTGCCCGTCGAGCCGATGACCGCGGTGATCTCGCCGGGGCGCGCCACGAGGTCGACGGACTTCAGGACCGGCTCCTCGGCGCCCGGGTAGCGGAAGCCCGCCCCGCGGAGCTCCAGGTGGCCGTGGCGGCGCAGCTCCAGGACGGGCGCGAGGGGCGGGACCACGCTGCTGTCCGTGCCCAGGACCTCCTGGATGCGCTCGGCGCAGACCTCCGCGCGCGGCACCATCATGAACATGAAGGTGGCCATCATCACGGACATGACGATCTGCATCAGATAGGCGAGGAACGCGGTGAGGTCACCGATCTGCATGCCGCCGCTGTCGATGCGGTGGGCGCCGAACCAGACGACCGCGATCGACGACAGGTTCACCACCGTCATGACGATCGGGAACATCAGGGCGAGCATCCGGCCGGTGGCCAGCGAGGTCTCGGTGAGGTCGGTGTTGGCGCCCTTGAAGCGCTCCTTCTCGTAGCCGTCGCGCACGAACGCGCGGATCACCCGGTTGCCGGTGATCTGCTCGCGCAGCACGCGGTTCACGGTGTCCAGGCGCACCTGCATGGTGCGGAAGAGGGGGCGCAGTCGGCGCACGATGAGCGTGACGCAGATGCCGAGGGTGGGCACCACGGCGATGAGCACCGCGGACAGCGGCACGTCGAGGCCGAGGGCCAGGATGATGCCGCCCACACACATGATCGGGGCCGACACCAGGAGGGTGAACGTCATCAGGGTGAGCATCTGCACCTGCTGGACGTCATTGGTGGTGCGGGTGATCAGCGAGGGCGCTCCGAAGTGACCCATCTCACGTGCGGAGAAGGACTGGACGCGGTCGAAGACGGCGGCCCGGACGTCCCGGCCGACCGCGGACGCCGTCCGGGCGCCGTAGTAGACGGCCCCGATGTTGCAGACGACCTGCACCAGCGAGATGCCGATCATCAGGGCACCGAAGGACAGGATGTAGTCCGTGTCCCCCTTCACGACACCGTTGTCGATGATGTGCGCGTTCAGCGTGGGCAGGTAGAGCGTGGCGCAGGTCTGCAGGAGCTGCAGCAGGACCAGCAGGGCGATGGGTTTCTTGTACGGACTGAGGTGGGTCCGCAGGAGTCGTATGAGCACGCGGGGTCTCTCGGAATCGTCGACGGCGGGGTGTTCGGCGGGCGCTGGATGGTGCACCACCCCCTATCGTCGGACACTCCACCGGTGTTACCTCAACCGATTGACCCAAGCCCGGACCAAGAACCGGCCATGGCTCCGTCCGGAGACGTACGCCTGGTCGGACACCGTGAGCCGGTCCGATTCCGTTACGCCCGGAACGCCCCGGGATGCGTCTGTTCCCGTACGGACACGTACTGCTGTCGTACGGCCTGGCCCACGGCGAGTTCGTCGCCGGGCTCCAGCACCTGGGCGACCGGACCCTGCCAGGCGGGCGGGTTCCGCGGGTCGAGGGTGCCCTGGGAGGCGCCGAGGGCCCAGGCGGCCTGGCGGGCCGCGCCGAGCGCCGCGTAGTCCGCGGGCTGCGGCACCACGACCGGCGCGCCGAACAGCGCGGGCGCCACGGCCTGCACGGCGGGCAGCTCGGCGGCCTGGCCGAGCAGGAAGACCCGGCGGACGTCGACGCCGCGCCCGCGCAGGACGTCGAGCGCGTCCGCGAGACCGCACAGCATGCCCTCGAAGGCCGCCCGGGCCAGGTGCTCGGGCCGCATCGACTCCCGGCGCAGCCCCGCCAGCGTCCCCGCCGTGTGCGGCAGGTTCGGCGTGCGCTCGCCCTCCAGGTACGGCAGCAGGACCAGCCCGTGCGAGCCGGGCGTCGACTTCATCGCCAGGTCGGACAGACCCTCCAGGTCCGGCACGCCGAGCATCTCGGCGGCGCCGCGCAGGGCCCGTACGGCGTTGAGGGTGCTGACGACCGGGAGGTGCATGCCGGTCGCGTCCGCGAGGGAGGTGATCATGCCGGTGGAGTCCACCAGCGCCTCGGTGTGCACGGCCATCACGGAACCGGAGGCGCCGAGCGACACCACCGCGTCACCGAGCCCGATGCCGAGTCCGAACGCCGCCGCCATGGTCTCGCCGGTGCCGGCGGATATCAGCAGCCCTTCGGGCGTGGTCCCCGCCGCGTCGGCCGGGCCGAGCACCTCGGGGAGCGCGGCCTGGTGACCGAGGGCGAGTTCGATGAGGTCGGGGCGGTACCCGCCGGTCGCCGCGGACCAGTAGCCGGTCCCGGAGGCGCCACCCCGGTCCGTGGTCCTGCGCACCGGCCGCCCGAGCAGCTGCCACACCAGCCAGTCGTGGGCCTGCAGCAGCATGGCGGTCCGCCGCGCCGCGTCGGGTTCGGTCTTGTTCAGCCAGCGGAGCTTGGTCACCGGCTGTGCGGCCTGCGGGACGCTGCCCACGGCCTGCGCCCATGCCTCGCGCCCGCCGAGCGCGTCGATCAGATCGGCCGCCGCGACCTGCGCTCGCTTGTCACCGCCGACCAGCGCGGGCCGCACGGTGTTGCCCTGCACGTCCAGCGGCACGAGGCCGTTCTGCTGCGCGGACACGCCGATCGCCTGCACGCCTTCGAGCAGGCCGCCGCCGGCGGCCTCGCCCAGGGACAGCAGCCAGGCCTGTGGATCCACGTCGGATGGACGTCCGCCGCCCTCGGCACCGTCGAGCGGATGCGGCGCGTAGCCCTGCCGCAGCACGGTGCCCGTGTCCGCGTCGCAGACGACGATTCGAGTGAAATCGGGCGAACTGTCCAACCCGGCGACTATCCCCATGGCGGAAATTCTGCCGTACGGGAGGGGGTGGCGGCGCCGGGTGGGTGCACGAGATCCGGCGCGGCCCTTGAATCCCCTGGTGTCACGGGTGTGCCGGTCAGGTGTTGCTGGTGCCCCAGTCGTCCTGTCCGGCCCCGCCCGTGTTCCGCTGCCGCAGCGAGCGGACGCGGTCGGTGACCGAGTCGGGGACGCGGTCGCCCACCTTCTCGCTCACCGTGTGGAAGGCCTTGCCCGCGATCGCGCGGCCCTGCTGGGCCGCGGTCTCGGCGGTGTTGCGCACCGCCGGGTTCTGCGAGACCTGGCGAGCTGACTTCCTCAGCTGCTCGTAACGCTCTCGCCCGGCGCGCGTGCCGAGCACGTACCCCAGGGCCAGTCCGGCGACGAATGTGAGCTTGTAGCGCATGACAGCCACCCTTCCCTTGCGTCGGCATCGGTACGGAGGGAACCGATTGGCGGAGCACCCCCCTGCTTGCGCTAATGTATGTGTCGCAGCAAGCGCACGCCCCCTGGCGAATACCCAGGTAGGTGCGTTCGATGCAACGAGACATTCCCCTGTAGCTCAATTGGCAGAGCAGCCGGCTGTTAACCGGCAGGTTACTGGTTCGAGTCCAGTCGGGGGAGCTCGGTCTCCTGTAGCTCAATTGGCAGAGCAGCCGGCTGTTAACCGGCAGGTTACTGGTTCGAGTCCAGTCGGGAGAGCAACGGAAGAGGACCCCTCAGGGGTCCTTTTTCATGTCCGGGGGAACCGCTCGGGGCACGCCGAAGTCCTCATGGTCGTGCGATGCCGACCATCCGAAGCAGGAGATCGTATGAGCGGCTATGCTGCGGCAGACGGCGCGCACAAATGTGCGCGGCGCGCCGTAACGGGGCGGTAGCTCAGCCGGTTAGAGCAGCGGACTCATAATCCGTCGGCCGTGGGTTCGAGTCCCACCCGCCCCACCACACGCTACGCGTGAAGAATCGATGCGACCAGCAACTTCGCTGGCGGATCAGGCGAGTTGAGAGCCCGCGAGGGCGCCCCGCCCGACCGTGGAACCCCGGTCGCAGGGCCTTCGCGGAGGCCCCCGTTCCGCCCAACTCGCCCCTCACCCGAACGGCCTGACCGGGCCTCGGACGGAGTACACGCACACCGCCCCGAGGCCCTCCCCGAGGGGCCCGCGGCACTGATCGCCGGGACGCCGGAAGGCCCCTCCGGACGGCCGGCGGCAACCGGATCCCCCACCGAGCCTCCGGCACCCTCCCGGGCGCGTGCCCCACCGGTCCCGCCCCGGGGCCGCGCGGTCCGCGGGGTCCGTCTCCACCCCGGGAGGCGAGAGCGCTTTACGGAACATCCTGCTCGGAGGGTAGGAGCGGTTCTGCGTGGGCACCATGCGTCTAAGCGCGTCGGCGACGACGCGAGGGATCGTCAGTCATGAGGAGGGGTCATGAACCGTCAGATCCGGATTCGCGTCAGCCGCCGGCCCGCCGCGCCGCGCGAGATGCCGATCGACCGCAGGACCCCGTCGGGGCGCATCCTGCCGTACTGAACCGGCCGTCACTCCCAGCCGGTTCCGCCGTCTCCCGCCCTGTTCTCCCTCCTCCTTCACCCTCCTTCACCCTCCTTCACCCTCCTTCACCCTCCTTCGCTCTCCTTCTCCCGCTCCCGCTCCCGTCCGGAGCCCGCCGAGCCGCGAGTGGCCTGATCTGGTGGTCAGGTTGACTCGCGAACTCGTTTCGTCGTACATCCGGGCGGGCAGTCACTCGGCAGCGTTTGTCCCGGTCCGTCCGGACCGAGGGAGGGGGAGCGCTGTGCGTGACCATGTGCGTTCGGCGGACGGGCGGTTGCTGCGCGTCGAGATCTCGGGGGATCCACGGGGCCGCCCCGTGTTCCTGCTGCACGGCATGCCCGGCAGCCGCGTCGGACCGCGGCCCCGGTCCATGGTCCTGTACCAGCGCGGCACCCGCCTGATCAGCTACGACCGCCCCGGTTACGGGGGATCGGACCGGTTCCCGGGACGACGCGTCGTCGACGTCGTGCAGGACGTCACGTCCATCGCGGACGCTCTCGGCATCGAGCGGTTCGCCGTGGCCGGCCGGTCCGGGGGCGCCCCGCACGCGCTCGCCTGCGCCGCGCTGATGCCGCAGCGGGTGACCCGGGCCGCCGCGCTCGTGGGGCTCGCCCCGCGCGGCGCCGAGGGGCTCGACTGGTTCGCCGGGATGGCACCGTCGAACGTCAACGAGTTCCGGACCGCGTTCACCGACCCGGACCGCTTCACCGCCCGGCTGATCCCGCGGTCCGCCGCCATCCGCCGGGACCCGGTCCGCCTGCTGGAGGACCTGCGCCCCGAGCTGACCGCCGACGACCGGCAGATCGTCTCCGACAACACCATCCGCTCGATGCTGCTGCGCAACTACCGCGAGGCGCTGCGGACCTCCCCGTACGGCTGGATCGACGACGCACTGGCCCTCACCGGGAACTGGGGCTTCGAGCCGGCGGACATCCGGGTGCCGGTGCTGCTGTGGCACGGGGTGAAGGACGTGTTCTCCCCGGCGTCGCACTCCTCGTGGATGGCCGCCCGGATCCCCCGGGCCACCGCCGTCCTCGAACCCACCGCCGCCCACTTCGCCGCGCTGCGGGCCCTGCCCAAGGTGCTGGCCTGGCTGCTCGCCGACACCCCGGTGTGGCCCGGCAGCAGGCGGGCCCGAGCGGCGACCCCGGGCGCGCCCGCATCCGGCCCCGCCCCGGGCCGCCCGCGCGCGGCGACCTCCGCCCCCTCCTGAGACCGGTCCGACCGGCGGCCGCAGCAGGGCCGCCGCACCCGGTCACCGGGCCCCCGGCAAGGCCTGGGGGCGCCCGGCCCACCGAACGAGACGGGCCGTCGCTCACACCGGGTGCCCGCAGTGGTGCCGAGGTTCCGGCCCGCCGTCCGAGCTCCCGCCCGGCTCTACGGGCGTGGGCACCCGGAGCGGCCGATCACCGGCCGCTCCGGGCAGCCCACGCCCGGGTCTCACACCGCCAGCGGTTCCAGGTCCCGGTAGATGCGGCGGTCGTCCGCGGCGACGCGGGTCATGCCGTTCTCCTCGCCGAGCAGCGCGCGCAGTTCCGTGAGGGCCTCGTCGCGCATCCGGCGGGCCTCGTCCCTGCGGCCGAGCGCGGCGAGGGTCAGGCCGGCGTTCGCGACTATGGCGAGCGTCTCCGGGTGGTGCGGGCCGAGCACCGTACGGAGGGTCACGACGGCCTTCTCCTCCAGTTCGCGCGCCTCGGCCAGCCGGCCCTGGTCGGCGAGGACGTTGGCGTAGTTGATGCCCGTGAACAGGGTGTGCGGGTGCTTCTCGCCGAGGACCTCGCCCATCCGCCGCAGCACCTTGCGGAACACCCTCTCCGCCTCCTCCGCGTCGCCGCAGCCCCAGTGGAAGATCCCCAGGTTGTTCAGCGCGGCCTGGGTGTACGGGTGGGCCTCGCCCGGCACCTTCATGTACTCCGTGAGCGCCTCCCGGGCGACCTCGCGCGCCGCCTCCCGCTCGTCCGCCGCGAACAGGTCCGCCGCCATGTTGAGGTCGCAGGCCAGCGAGTCCGGCGTCGGCGCCTCGTACTGCTGCCGGTACTGCGCGCGCGTCGCCGTCGTCAGCCGGCGGGCGTCCTCGAACTCGCCCGCCCGCCGCAGCGACACGGCGAGGGACTTGGCGCAGCTCAGCGTGCCCGGGAAATCCTTGCCGAGGATGCGCTTGTGGGCGTCGTAGGCGCGGGAGAGGAGGGACACCGACTCGCCGTAGCGGCCGACCTCGCGCAGGTCGCGGCCGAGGCGGGCGGCGGAGGCGAGCGTGTACGGGTGGTCGGGGCCGAGGACCTCCGTGCGGCGGTCGAAGGTCTCCTGGTCGAGGACGCGGGCCTCGCCGTACCGGCCGACCATGCGCAGCGCCAGCGCCAGGTTGTTGGCGGCGCTCAGGGTGCGGCGGTGCGACTCGTGGAAGATCTGCCGGAACCCGTCGTGCGCCTCGCGGGCGAACTCCACCGCCGACTCGTACACCCCGAGCGCCGCGAGGTCGCTGGCGAGGCCGGACATGGTGACGTACGTGTGCGGGTGCGTGGGTCCGAGCACCCGCTGCTGGCGTTCCAGGAGCGCCGTGTTGATGTCCCGGGCCTCCACGTAACGCCCCTGGGAGCGCAGGACGTTGCCGAGCTGGCAGCGCAGGTACAGGAACTGGACGTCGTCCTCGCCGAGGATCGGCTCCCAGTGGGCGAGGAGTTCCTCGGCGAGTGCCTGCGCACCGGGGAACTCACCGCGCTTCCACAGGTAGCGGACGCGGTCGATGAGGAGCCTGCGGGTCGCCGAGTCGGTGCAGTTGCGGGCGTCCGAGGCCGCCAGGTGCGGCCAGATGACCCCGAAGCGCGGCCAGGTCTCCGGGTCGTCGATCGGTTCGTCGCCGTCGGGCCGGCAGCCCGCGAGGACCGTGTGCACCACGTGCCGGGCCTGCCGCTGCTCCTCCTCGGTGAGCTGCGAACGGATCACCGCCTGCACCAGCCGGTGGACCTGGATGCTGTTGCTGACCTGGTCGACCTTGGCCAGCGCGAACCGGCCGATCTCCCGGATCACCCGGCCGAGCAGCAGACTCTCCTGCAGCGCCGGGTCGTACGGCCTCAGCGCGTCGATCATCTCCTTGCTGTACAGCAGGTGCGAGGAGATCGGCTCGGCGGCCAGGAACGCGCACAACTGGAGCAGCCGTACGGAGGCCGGGGAGCGTTCGCGCAGCCGGGCGATGGAGATGTTCCAGGTCGCGGCGACGGTCTGCGGGTAGTCGGCGGGCTGGTTGAGGTCCAGGACCTCGGTGGTCTGCTCGGCGAGCTGGCGCAGGTACTCCTCGATCGGGGTGGCCGTCTCCGCGAGCCAGGCCGCAGCCTGCTCGACGGCCAGCGGCAGGTCGCCGACCGCGGTCGCGACCCGGTCGGCCTCCTCCACGGTCAGCCCGGAGGCGCGCCGGGTGAGGTGCTCGACGCTCTCCTCGCGCAGGAACACGTCGATGGGCAGGGAGGCGCCCTGCTGCGCCCACGCCTGGTTGCGGGAGGTGACGAGGATGTGGCCGCCGCCCCCGGCCGGGAAGAAGCGGGTGAGGCGGGCCGGGTCGTCGGCGTTGTCGAAGATCAGGATCCACCGCTTGGTCGGCGCCCCGCGGGCCAGCATCTGCACGGCTTCCTGGCTGGCCAGGTTGATGTCCTCGCCGCTGGGCGCGCCGATGCGGGCGGCGAGTTCGGCGAGCGAGGAGACGACGTTGCCGGGGTCCTCGGCGGAGATCCACCACACCAGGTCGTAGTCGGCCATGAACCGGTGCACGTACTCCAGCGCCACCTGGGTCTTGCCGACGCCGCCGAGCCCGTACAGGGCCTGCGGCTGCGGCAGGACGACGGAGATGCCGCCGCCGAGCTGGTCGCGGACCCGGTCGAGGATCACGTCGCGGCCGGTGAAGGTGTTGTTGCGCTGCGGGGCGCTCCAGATGGCCGGGGTGCTGCCCGGGAACCGGGGTCCCGCCGCGCCCGGTTCGACGGGCCGGCCCGGCAGTTCCAGGGCGCCGAGGAGCGCGCCGACGCACTGGGCCTCGTCGAGCCGGTGCAGGTCCACCGGATTGCGGTCGAGGTAGGACTGCGGCAGATGCACCTCGTCCACCCGGACGGGGACGACGCTGCCGTGCGCGGTGTCGTGCGGGGCCTCGTCCTCGGCGTCCGTCAGGGCTCGCCACAGGGGGTCGGCGTGCCGGGACTTGCGGAACGCCTTGGACAGCAGGACGAGGGTGCGGGTCGCCGGGTCCGGGCGGTCGACGGGGCCGGACGCGATGTCGTGCGGGGTGACCCGGCAACCGGCCCGCTTGAGGAGCGACTCGATCCAGTCGGCCCAGACGCGGTTCTCCGCCGTGTACGCGATCACCACGTCCGCCGCGGTGGAGATCGGCCGCCTCCTGAGGAACGCGTCCCGGCAGCGCAGCCGCACGGGCTCCGGCACCGGCGGCAGGGCGGTCACCGTGCCGTCCGTGATGACCGCGGTGAGCCGCTCGAACGCGGACAGCAGCGAGTTGGCGATGCCGCTCTCGTCGCCGACGGTCGCGAGGGTCTCCTCGTAGGCGTAGTACGGGCGGTACGGGATCTCGACGGCGCCCCAGTAGGCGGTCAGCTCCTCGCCTGCCATCTCCTCGCCGCCGAGCCCCTTGGGCAGTCCGTCGAACTTCAGCCGGGCCAGCGCCCGGCCGGCGTCCACCTTCTCCTTCTCGCCCTCGTCGATGCGCATCGGCACCGGCAGGACCCGGATCGGCCGCTTGCGGTAGCCGTCCTCGACGCTGCGGGCGACGGCCGCCGCGCCGTCGAGGGACTGGTCGCTGAGCGTGAAGCAGTCCACCAGCACGTCGGGCATCTGGATGGTGCAGATGTCGGCGTTGTCGGAGAGCCCGGTGCGGCTGTCGATCAGCACGTAGTCGTAGGAGGACCGCATGTCGTCGCGCAGGGCGTCGAGGAAGAGGCCGCCGCCGAGCCGTTCGTAGAAGTTGTCCCACTCGAAGGAGGAGACGCTCGCCGAGTACGAGCGGTCCTGGCGCCCGGCGGAGAGGAAGTCGAGCGACCCTCCCTCCTGGAAGCGCAGCCCGAGGCGCTCGGGCGTCAGGGAGATGGCGTGCTGCTCGACGCGCGCGTAGTCCCGGTGCCACTCGCCGGAGCGCTGGGTTCCGGTGGTCGCGGCCCACGCGTACTCGTTGATGATGTCGATGACGCCGGTGGTGGCGGCGAGCGCGTTGGGGTCGAGGAAGGGGTGGAAGAAGCGGTGCAGGCCGGGGGCCTCCAGGTCCCAGTCGACGGCGAGGACGCGCCGGCCGTTCGCGGCGAGGATCCAGGCGGTGTTGGCGAGGGCCATGGTGCGGCCCGTGCCTCCCTTGTACGAGTAGAAGGTGATGATCCGTCCGTCCTGCACGGCCGTCATGCTTCTTCTCCTCCGTGGTCGGATCCGCCTTCGGGCAGCGGCGGGTGGGTGGGGCCCATCAGGCGGGGCCGGCGGACGGCCGGGCCCGCGGGCGGATGCGCCTCGGCGTGCTTGAGGTACTGCCGGGTCGCGTGCGCGACGACGACAGGGAGTACGTCGGTGAAGGCCTTCAGCGTCGGTACGCCGTTGACGGCGACCCGGCAGTCCGCGCGGCGCCCCCGGTCCAGGATCAGCGGCAGCGTCCGTTCGAGTTCCGCCGCCAGTCGCCTGCCCTCCTCGCCGTGGCACTGGATGTCGGTCCGGTTCCACGGGACGACCGCGCTGATCCAGGGCCGGGCGCTGGCGTCGAACGCCTTGAGCCTGCGGGCCCGTTCCTCGTCGGTGAGCGCCCAGCGGTCGACGAGCAGGATGCCCGGGTGGCTCGGTCCCGCCTTCTCCGCGTCGTCCGCGCCCAGGTCGTCGTCGGTGGTCTCGTCGTCGAACGAGGACACCGTGATCCGGTAGTCGAGGGAGCGGATGAGCTCCTCGGCGAGCGCGGGCAGCGAACGGGTCGACTCCGAGTGGTACGGGTTCCAGTCCTGGGCGTCCTCGCCGTACGGGCGGGTGTCCCGGTGCTCGGGGATGCTGTGCCGGGTGGGCGCCGCCACCGTCAGGTGGATCCGCCGGGGCCCCTCGCCGCGCGGCTTGAACGCGCTCGGCGTGCTCTCGTAGGGGCGCGGTCTGCTGGACGGCAGCGGGGACTCCTGCGCGATCTGCACGATCCGCTGGGCGAGGCCGAGCACCGTCTCCTCGTACTCGTCGCGCAGCCGGTTCAGCTTGATCAGACCGTAGATGCCGTTGGCGGCGTAGCGGTCCCCGAACTGGGCGTGGTCCACATGGATGTGCCGTACGGAATCCGGGAGTTGGGCGTAGTCGATATGCGTCCACAGGGCCGGGACGATCGCCTGCACGGCGCCGTTGCTGGTGGCCCGGGCCCGCAGAATGCGTTCGTTGAAGGCGAACCATTCCCGGCCGCAACTCTCACTGGTGAAGTAGCGCGGCGAGAACAACGGCACGAACACACGGCAGTTGGCGAGGTTCTCGCTGAGTTTCTCCGGCCAGCCGTCCCCCGAACGCATCTCCCGGTCCATGAACCCGGCGGGCACGCCCGCGGGCAGGTCGGTCAGGGCCATGATGTGGTCGCACAGATCCGTGAAGAGGACCTGCACCCAGTGGTCCGGGTCCCCGCCACCGGGCCCCCAGGCCGGTGTGTGGGCGTAACTCAGGAAGAAGTACGGCCGGTTGTCCGATGCCCGTTCAGGTATGTCCACGCGCCCCCCTGCCTGTGGATGAGACCCCTACGGGATGTTCACCTGGCCGGAACCCACAATCTTCCCGACCGAGGCCCCGTGCGGGTCGCCTCTTTCACGTCAATCCCTGGCGATATCCAGACATCTGGACCCCGGCCAGGTCGACGGCCTCCCGCATCCCGAAGAGCCGCACCGCTCTCCCCGCCATTTCCCGTTCCGCCGGGAGATCACGCGGCAGCCGCGCCCCGATCGCCCCGAAGTCCCCGTCGTACAGGGTGATGTCCTCGTACGAGACCCAGCGGCCGGGCTCGCCGGCCACGTAGAAGTACGAGCGGGGCGGCGGCGTGGGCCGCAGCCGGTACTCGGCGAGGTGGAACGCGCTGCACACCTCGAACCCCACCCGGAACAGCAGGACATGGGCGCCCGCGGCGTACAGCGCCCCGATCGGGGAGCGTTCACCGAGGTGACAGTCGGGGTCGTGGACGCCGAGCAACTCGGCCGCCCGTGGACCGAGTCCGGCGAGCGAGGTGTGCGGATGGGTGCTGCGCGCGGCGCCCGGTGTGGTGCGTACGCACTCGGCGAGCACGCCCATGGTCGGGCAGGGCGTGGCCGCGGCGTCGAACGGCGGCCGCGACGCGCGGAACGCCCGCTCCTCCTCCTCGGACATCCCCGCGGTGAGCTCCTTGTAGGCCCGCGAGGTGAAGGAGTTCTCCGGCGAGAACGTGGGCACGACGAGGGTGCCGTCCGGTCCGAGGGCGTCCAGCAGCGCGTCCCGGACCTCGGCGGCCCGCAGACCACTGCCGCCGAGGGAGGCGTGCACCATGAGGACGCCACCTCGGGGGAGGCCCAACTCCCGCAACGCATCGCTCAGTCGGCGGATGTCAGTCATGCCGGCCGGACCGTCCGGCCGGCGCCGTGCTCGCCGCCTGCTTCAGTTCGGCGCGCAGTTCGTCCGCCAACACCGCACCGGTGGCCGTGAGTTCGTGGGCGGGGCGGGCCGCCAGCAGGTCGAGGGCGCGGCCCGCCCGCTCCAGGGCGGCGGCGTGCTCGGACGTCTCACCGGCCCAGTAGGCGGCGTTGCCCAGCTCTCCGCTCGCCTCGTCGAGCAGCCGGCCGGCCCGGTTGCCCGGCACGTTCAGGTCGGCCGTCTCGCGCAGCGCCCTGAGGCGGGCCAGCCGTGCGGCGCGCGGCAGTTCCCGGACCAGGTCCTCGGGTTCGAAGTCCACCGCCAGACCGATCGCGCCGAGCCCGTGCGCGCCGAGCCGCACGCCCGTTCCGGCGGCGAGCGGGGTGACGGTGGTCAGTGCCGCCTCGTGGGCACCGTCGCGCTCCCGGGGGCGCCGCTCCGCCAGCGACTCGTAGGCGCCGCGCAGCCGTTTGGCGAACATGGCGAGGTCGCTGGAGCCCAGCGGCTCGGCGACCGGCACGGGGTAGCAGTCGCGGAGCGGGTCCGCGTCGTCCAGGAGCAGCAGGGTGCCGTCCGCGACGGGGACCGTGCGCAGGGGCCGCCAGGGGGTGCGGCCGTCGCCGGGGGAGTGCACGGTGCCGGCCCCGGCGCGGACCCGTGGCTCTCCGGCGGTCACGGAGACGTCGACGCGGCCCGGCCCGGGGAGACCGAGGGTGCCCAGGGTGGGCAGGTGCAGTTCCGCGGTCGGCTCGTCCCAGGAGAGCGCGAGGTCGGCGCCGGCGCGGACGGCCGCGGCGGTGATCGCGCGGGCGAGCGGCGCCGGTTCGGTGAGCCGGCCGTGCAGGCAGTTGTTCAGCGCGGTGTGCAGATAGGGGTGCGCGAGGATCTCGTCGACGTACGGCGCGGTCGACGGGGTGCCGTCGAGGGCCAGGAACGCCCGCCACACCGCGTCCCAGCCGGGCTCGCCGGCGTGCCGGGCGGCCACCACGGGGACCAGGGTGCGGACCAGCTCGCCCTGCGCGTACCCGAGTTCGTGACGGTCGTGCACGGCGGGGCTCAGGGAGTGGTCGGTGATGCGCTCGGCGACCCCGTCCACGAAGGCCTTCAGGTCGGCGCAGAAGACGCTCGGGTTCGCGAAGCCGTGCCCGGTGCTGTACCGGTGCGCGTAGAGGCCTCCGCCGCACGACTCGATCACCGGGCAGCGCCGGCAGGTCGCGCCGACGCCCGCGAGGCCCAGTTGCCGGGCGCGCACCCCGGGGTGCCGGGCGAACTCGGCGAAGGTGTGCCGGTCGACGTCGTAGCCGGTGGACGGGGCGCCGTCGTACGCGGTCTTCAGGGAGTCGGCCTGCTCGAAGCTGCCGTCGGTCTCCACCACCGCGAGATCGCTCGGCGCGAGCCCCATCGCCTCCGTCAGCGGCGGGCCGCCCCGCAGCGTGCTGAGGACCGACTCGAAGGTCCGCACCCCGACGGTGCGGCCCTGCGCCTCCCAGCGGTCGAAGATCCTCAGCAGCCAGTCGGCGTAGGCGGTGGGGGAGCCGTCCGGCCGGGGCGGCGGGCTGTCCCAGGTGGAGTGCGGCAGCAGGTAGTCGACGCGTGGCGGGCGCAGCGCGACCAGCGCGTCGTGCACCGCGACGGGATCGTTGGCCACGTCCACCGTGCACAGCAGACCGCTGTAGAGGTGCCGGTACGCGGGCGTGCGCAGCAGGTCGATCGCGCGCAGCACCCGGTCGTGGCTGCTGCGGCCCCGCCGGTCGCGCCGGTGCCGGTCGTTCGCGGCACGGTCGCCGTCCAGCGAGATACTGACCTTGACGTCGAATTCCTTGAACACATCGAGATAGCGGGTGTTCAGTCGCACGCCGTTCGTGTGAATTCTGAGATCGAGAGCGGTCGCCGGGGTGATGGTGCGGACGAGTTCCGCACAGATGTCCCTCATACGGACGGGACCCACGAGAAGGGGTTCGCCACCGTGAAGGATCACGGAAACGGACGGGAGTTTCTCTTCTCTGGCATAGTCCGCGAATCTCCGGGCCACTTTTCCGAGCGTTTCTTCGGAAATGAAGGTGGGCCGGCTTTTCCAGCTCTGATCGGCATGCTCGTACACATAACAGTGATCACAGGCCAGATCGCACCGGCTGTGGATCTTGAGGACGAGTTGCTGGAGCTTCACCCGGTGAAGGGTAATACCGGGAACGCGCCCCCTGTACCGCGAACTCCTTGATCCGCAAGGCCTGTTGGGGGATGCGGGGCGCGCGGACGGGCGCACCCGGCGGGGTGACCCGGATGCGCCCGTACGAAAGCGGAGGGGTGCCTAGAGGGCCGAGTCGAAGGTGATCGGCCTGGCCGGGCGGCGTCCGGGGATGTCCGTCACTCGTCCGGCGGACCTCACGGCGGCGGTCCCGAGCGGGTCGATCGCCGCCAGGGGAGTGTGCGGGCGGCGCATGGGCCTGGGGGCGGCGGAGCGGTGCGTCGCCTGCGTCACCGGAAGGTTCATGTGAGGACTTTCGCTTGATGGGCTGCTATCGGGCGGAGAGTACCAGTCGGATCTATCTCGCAACCTGCACTTCTTCGATTTCAGACTTAGTCGCGAGCGGGCATTTGCGCAATGGGAGCGCGGCCGGCCGGATGAATCCCGTGAACGCGTCGGAACGGGGTCCGGACGGGGAGACGTCAGTTCGGCGGGTGCCGGGTCCTCACAGCGGTGACTGCCAGCTGAACGGGGTGTCCGTGCCGCCTTCGGCCACCGGGGCATCGTCCCGGACGGTGAGCCGTACGGCGGGGCGGCCGTCCGGCAGGGCGGCCGTGGCGTCGACGTCGACCTCGATCCGGGAGACACCGGCACGCCGAGAGGCGACCGCGAGGGCGCGGCGCAGGGCGGCGACGAGGTGCCCGGCGACGGACTCCGGGACCCGGTCCTCGACGGGGCCGGTGAACCGGGCGGACGGCTGGAAACCGAGCAGGGCTCCCGCGCCCGCCGTCTCACGCAGCACCTTGCCGCGGAAGGTGGTGGGCGCGTCGGCGGGCGGCTGCTGGAGGGCGAAGATCGCGGTGCGGACCTCCTGGATGGTGGACTGCAGCTCGTCGACGGCGTGGCCGAGTGTCACCCGCACCTCCGCGCCGCCGTCGTCACCGGCTGCCTTCGCGTCCGCCGCTTCCGTCGCGCCGCCGATCCCCTCCGCCCGGCTCCGGCGCAGCGTGGACTCCAGCATCAGGCCGGTCGCGAACAGGCGTTGGACGACCAGGTCGTGCAGGTCACGGGCGATGCGGTCGCGGTCCTCGTAGACCGCGAGACGCTCCCGGCTGTGCCGGGCACCGGCGAGGACGAGCGCGAGCGCGGCCTGCGAGGCGAACTGGGTGGCCAGCAGACGTTCGACCCGGGTGTACGGGCGGTCGCCCCGGGCGCGCGGCAGGGCCAGCGTGCCGATCAGCCGACCCTCGGCTTGCAGGGGCAGCATCATGCTCGGCCCGAACCGGGACCGCACCGGCGTCGTCATCCGCGGGTCGGTCGCCGAGTCGTCGATGAACACCGGCTCCCCGCCGAGGAGTTGTTCGAGGACGGGGCTGCCGGGCGCGATGGTGGTCCCGACGATGCCGTCCGGGTCCTGGTGCGTGGAGGCGGCCACGATCTCCATGCCGCCCTCCGGGGTGGGCTGGAGGATCACGCCGGCCGCCGCGCCCGCGAGGAGCCTGGCCCGCTCGGCGACCGTCAGCAGCGCGTCGTCCGCGCTCTCCCCGGTGAGCAGGGCCGTGGTCACCGCGGCGGCTCCCTCGATCCAGCGCTCGCGCTGCCGGGCCGTCTCGTACAGCCGGGCGTTGGCGATGGCGATCCCGGCCTGCGTGGCGAGCAGCCGCACCAGCTGCTCGTCCTCCGGGGTGAAGGGGCCGCCGGCCCTGTCCGCGAGATAGAGGTTCCCGAACACCTCGTCACCGACACGGATGGGGACGTCCAGGCAGAGGTGGGGGGCGGGATGCGGGTCGGCCCCGGCCCCGGCTTCGGCGTCTGCCTGGGCGTCGACGCCGGTCTCGGTTTCGGCGCCTGCCTCGGCCCCGGTTTCGGCGCCTGCCTCGGCCCCGGCCTCGGCCTCGACGCCCGCGCCGGTGGCCGTTCCGGTCTCGCCGCGGCTGTCGCCGGGGCCGGTGCTGTCGCCGGTGCCGTGGCCGTCGCGGTCTTCGCCGTGCCCGTGCCGGTCGTCGGCGTCGTGCTCATGGCCGTCGCCGTCGCCTTCGGCGGGCGTTCCGGGAGGCTGCGCGCGCGGGTCGGTCACCGTCGTGCGGATGCGTACCAGGCCGTCCCGGCCCGGGTCCGTCGTGCCCAGGGCCGCGGACCGGGCGCCGGTCAACTCCGCCGCCGCGTCCACGATCCGCTGGAGCGTGGCGCGCAGTTCGAGGTCGGTGCCGACGCGCAGCACCGCTTCGAGGAGGGGCGGGAGCCCGGGGACGGGATCGGACCCGCGGCCGGGTACGTGTGCGGGACCGGTCATGCGAGACCCCCGGGCGCCAAGGCGTCAGCCGGCCAGCGGGTCCAGGATCAGCGGCTCGATCTTGCCCTCCAGCATGTAGCCGAGCCCCTGGACGGCGCACACGTCGGGCCGTTCCGCGATGTGCACGGGCATGCCCGTCGCCTGCCGCAGCATCTGGTCGAGGCCCGGCAGTAGCGCGCTGCCGCCGACCATCATGATCCCGCGGTCGGCGAGGTCGGCCACGAGGTCGGGCGGGCAGGTGCGGAGCACCTTGCCGATGCCGTCGAGCACCGCGGTCAGCGGGGTCTGGATCGCGTTGCGCACGGCGGCGGTGTCGACCTGCACGGAACGGGCGAGGCCGGTGGCGACGTCCCGCCCGTGGATCTCGGTGAGGGCCGGACCGTGCGGGGTGAGCCCGTTGCCGGAGAGCGCGATCTGGAGGGGACGTACGGCCTGGCTCGGCAGCATCAACTCGTGCTGGTGGCGCAGGTGCTGGACGATCGCGTGGTCCACGGCCTCGCCGCCGACCGGGATGCGCTCGGCCGTCACGATCGAGCCCAGCGACAGGACCGCGAGCTGGGTGGCGGCGGCCCCGCACACCATGATCATGGTGGCCTCGGGACGTTCGACGGGCAGGCCGCAGCCGACCGCGGCGGCGATCAGCGTGTCCACCAGTTCGACCCGCCGCGCCCCGAGCCCGACCAGCGTCTCGATGGCCGCGCGCTGCGCCAGCGGGTCCGCGTCGTGCGGGGTGCAGGCGGCGGCCCGCAGCCGGGGCTTGCGGCGCAGGGCGCGACGGACCTTGTCACCCAGCAGGTGACGGAGCATCCGCTGGGCCATGTCGATGTCCACGACCGTGCCGCCGGAGACGGGACGCACGACCCGGATGTAGTCGGGCGTACGGCCCGTCATCTTCTCCGCGAACTCACCGACCGCGATCAGCGCGCCCGTCTTCGTGTTGATCGCCGCGACGCTCGGCTGGTCGACGACCAGACCCGCGCCCTTCACGTACACACGGGTCCTCGCGGCCCCCAGGTCGACGGCGAAATGGCAGCGGCGCAACTGCTCCAGGCTGGCGGTCATGGCGGGTCCTCCCGAGAGCGCAGACCGTGTGGGGCTCCGCCGGGCGGCGGTCCTCTCTTCGCATCCTCGGCGCGCGAGGCGGGCGCCGCCCTTTGTGGGGGGCCGGGCGGGGTGCCGCTGGACGGGTGGTCTTCCGCTGCCCGCGCCTCCGCACGGCCGGAGTGGTCCACGCCGAGCCCTTGGAGCACCTGCCCGGCCGGCGGCATCCCCGGTCGGCGCGGGCCGATGACGGATGGTCAGCGCGCGCGGGGCGGTCACCGAGACACCTGGCTGACCACTCGTCAGCGAGTCGCCGGCCATCTGGCCGAACCCGGCCATGACTCGGCGCCGAGCACGGCGCCAACTCTCGGAGACCCGGGCGCCCCGACACGGAGCCGACTCCCGAGTCGGGGCGTTGCCCTCCACGAGGTGGGTGCCGAAGACGTCGCCGACCTCGGAGTCGACCGCCGTGCTGACCCGCGCGCCGAAGAAGGCGCCGACCTCCGTGCCGGACAGAGCTCCGACCTCCGTGTCGTGCAACGGTGCCGACCCCGGGCCCGATACGGCGCCGGCTCCCGCGCTGGACACGGTGCCGGTCTCTCCGCCGACCTCCGAGTCGAACGCGGCGCCGACCGCGTGCCGGACGCGGCGTCGACCCCCGCCTCGCGTTCGGTTCCGGTGTTCGAGGCGAGTGCGGCGGGGAACCGGGGTGAGCGCGGTGTCCTTCGCGGTGCAGGCCGGCGGGGGCGTGGACGTGTCCCGGTTTCTGTGGCTCCTACCGCCGTGTCCCCGTCCGTGACCTGGCGGGAAACCGCCAGGGCGCCTTCCCGCCAGGTTCCGTCAACACCCCTGCAACACAAGCCCCCCGACACTCTTCGCAAGCCCCGGGCACCACCCCCGTCCGGCGCGGTACGGCGATGAAGAGAGGGCACCAATGACCAGAGGACCAGCGAGACGTCCGGCGGCGCTGCTGTCGGCCGGGCTCGTGCTCGCCCTGCTGCCCATGGGGCGGGCCGGCGCGCTCGACGCCGCGGGAACCGGCGACACCGGCACCCCGGCCTCGACGCGAGCCGCGTCCGCTGCGCACACCGTCACCCTCGTGACCGGCGACAAGGTGACCGTCACCGACGTCGGCGGCGGCAAGAAGACGGTGTCCGTGGTGCGCCCCCGGGGTGCCACCGGAGCGGTCCGCACCCAGGTGGCCGACGGTGCCGTGACGGTCGTACCCGACGAGGCGCTGCCGTATCTGCGGGCGGGCACCCTCGACCGGCGGCTGTTCGACGTGAGCGAGCTGATACGTCAGGGGCTCACCGACCAGAAGACGCACGAGCTGCCGCTGATCGTCACCTACGACGCCAAGGCACGGGCCGCGACCCCGGCCGGGGCCGAGCGGACCCGGGCGCTGCCCAGCATCCGCGGCGCGGCTGTCGACGCGGACAAGGGCCGGACGTTCTGGAAGGCGGTGACCCGCCAGGACGGCATCGGCAAGGTGTGGCTCGACGGGCGCGTCAAGGCCGACATGGCCGAGAGCAACGCGCAGATCGGCACCCCCGAGGCGTGGGAGGCCGGTCTCACCGGCAAGGGCGTGACCGTCGCCGTCCTCGACACCGGTGTCGACACGAGTCACCCCGACCTGGCCGGCCGCGTCACGCAGACCAAGAGCTTCATCGACGGGCAGGAGGTCGCCGACCGCAACGGGCACGGCACGCACGTCACCTCCACCGTCGGCGGCAGCGGTGCCGCCTCCGACGGCAAGGAGAAGGGCGTCGCGCCCGACGCCACGCTCGCCGTCGGCAAGGTGCTCAGCGACGAGGGCTCGGGCAGCGACTCGCAGATCATCGCCGGCATGGAGTGGGCCGCCCGCGACGTGCACGCCAAGGTGATCTCGATGAGCCTCGGCTCCACCGAGCCCAGCGACGGCACCGACCCGATGGCCCTGGCCGTCGACAGCCTGTCGAAGGAGACCGGCGCCCTCTTCGTCATCGCCGCGGGCAACACCGGCACCCCCTCCTCCATCGGCTCGCCCGGTGCCGCCGACTCCGCGCTGACCATCGGTGCCGTCGACTCCGCCGACGAGGCCGCCTACTTCACCAGCGCCGGACCGCGCTGGGGCGACAACGCCCTCAAGCCCGACCTGTCCGCGCCCGGCGTCGACATCCTCGCCGCCCGCTCGACGCTCGTCGACGGCAGCGGCCCCTACACGACGATGAGCGGTACGTCGATGGCGACGCCGCACGTCGCGGGCGTGGCCGCGCTGCTGGCACAGAAACACCCCGACTGGACCGGCGCGCAGCTCAAGGACGGGCTGATGTCGACGTCGAAGCGGCTCGACGCCTCCGTCTACCAGCTGGGCGCGGGCCGGGTGAGCGTCCCGGACGCGACCGGCGCGAAGATCACCGCCACCGGCAGCGCCGACCTCGGCTTCCACGGCTGGCCCTACGAGGACGACAAGCCCGTCACGAAGACCGTGACGTACACCAACTCCTCCGACGCGGCGGTGCGGTTGACGCTCGCCGCGGAGGGGGCCGGCGAGGGTGTCGCCACCCTCGCCGACACCACGCTCACCGTGCCCGCGCACGGCACCGCCTCCACCACGGTCACCGGCGACGGATCGAAGGCGCCGGTCGGCGACACCTCCGGGCAGATCGTCGCCTCGGTGGACGGCACCCCGGTCGCCCACACCGCGTTCGGGCTGGTCAAGGAGGAGGAGCGGTACACGCTCACCGTCCATGTGAAGGACCGGGACGGCAAGCCGACCGCCGCCGACCTCGCGGTGCAGCAGTTCGCCGCGGGCACCGACCCCTCCCCGGCGTCCGTCGGGGAGTCCGGCACCGTGAAGCTCCGGCTCCTGCCGGGCACGTACGGCCTGACGTCCTTCCTCGACGTGCGCGGCAGCCACGGCGCCGACTCGCTCGGCCTCGGCTTCCTCGCCGCACCCCAGATCACCCTCGACCGGGACCGCGAAGTCACCCTCGACGGACGGACGTTGCGGGAGATCGCCGCCGAGGTCGACCAGCGCACCGAGACGCGGCAGCTCCTGATGGAGTACGACCGCGACGCGGGCGGCTCCGACCTGTTCGGCGCGGTCCAGGTGCCGATCATGTACGACAGCATCTTCGCGGCGCCGACCCCCAAGGTCACCGAGGGCAGCTTCGACTACCGGACCGTGTGGCGTCTCGGGAAGCCCCTCCTCGAGGTGAAGGGCGTCGGGGAAGCGGTCGCCCAGCCCGGCGGCACCCTGATCGAGGGCCGCAGCAGGCTGTCCCTCGTCGACGTCGGCGACGGACCGTTCACCGGGGTGCGCGGCAAGGCCGTCCTCGCCACGCTCACCGACGGCGTCGAGCCGGCCTCGCTCGCCCAGGCGGCCCAGGACGCCGGCGCCAAGGCCCTGTTCGTCACCGACGACACGGCGGGCCGACTCAACGCATGGTTCGGCACGGACGACTACGCCGACCGGCCGCTCCAGATCGCCACCGTGAACACCGCGGACGCCGCGAAGCTGCGCTCCTCCCGGAGCGTCGACATGACCGGCACCCGCAACACGCCCTACGTGTACGACCTTTCGCAGGGCTTCGAGGACGCGGTCCCGGACCGGAGCCTGACCTACCGGCCCGGCCGTCGTGAACTGGCCGTCCTGGACACGAAGTTCCACGCGGTGAAGCCGGTCTCGGGCAGCGAGTTCCGCTACTCGATCGCCAGTCCGTTCCCGATCGGCATCGGTTTCCAGGAGCGCGTCGACTTCCCGGCCGAGCGCACCGACTACGTCTCCACCGGCCCCGGCCAGACCTGGACGGAGTCCGCGTTCGTCGGCGAGGGCACGCTGGAGGAGCGCAGCGGCCTGGTCCCCTACAAGGGCGGCACCCACGACACCCTCGACTGGTTCAAGCCGGTCTGGCACCCCTGGCTCGGCACCGGGCTCGGCTGGGGCCAGCAGCGCGCCGGCAACCAGATCCAGTTCAACACCCCCGGCTGGGGCGACTCCGGGCCCGACCACACCGGCTTCGGCGACGTGTGGAGCGAGGAGTCCGGGATGACCCAGACCACCTCGGTGTACCAGGACGACGTCCTCGTCGACCGGGGCACCAGCTCCGCCGCCTATGTGTGGGAGGCGCCCGCCGACGAGCACACCTACAAGGTCGTCACGGACACCGCCCTCGACCCGGAGCGCTGGAAGCTCTCCACCAAGGGGCACACGGCGTGGACCGTCCGGTCGGCGGCCACCCCCGAGGACCGTTACACCTTCCTCCCGCTCCTCAACCTCGGCTTCGACGTCGACACCGACCTGACGGGCGACGTCCGGCACGGTCTCGTCCCGGTGGGTCTCTCCGCCGAGTACGTGAAGGGCGCGCCGGACACCGGCACCATCGGCGGCGGGAAGCTGGAGGTGTCCTACGACGACGGGAAGACCTGGAAGAAGGTGCCGCTCCTCGGCCACCAGGCCTCCTGGAAGGGCCTGTTGGTGGTCCCGCGCGGCGCCGGCTTCATCTCGCTGCGGGCCTCCGCGCGGGACGACCAGGGCGGCACGGTCACCCAGGAGATCATCCGGGCGGTGGGCGTGAAGTGACCGGCCGCCGCGCGGCGCCCCTTCGACCAGGGGCGCCGCGCGGCCGGCCCACGGAACGGGAGACCTCGGCACCCCGGTCCCTCCGCACAGGAGCGACGCGGCGCGCCGGTCCCCCGGGCGGCCGTCGGTTCCCCTTGGGAGGGGGGAGCCGGCGGCCGCGTCCGTTCACCCGCCGAAGGGCTCCGCGATGCCCCGGATCACACCGAGCTCCAGCAGGTCCTGCGGCCGGACGCGGAGCTGGTCGGCGGTCGCGTGAACCTCGTCGGCGGGCCGCTTGAGGATCGCCGCGGCCGCCTCCGGAGCGATGACGGAGAAGTAACTGTCCGGCGTGGCCCAGGTGTTGCCGGGCGCCGCCAGCGCCAGCGCCCCGCCCGAGCCGCCCTCCCCGATCACCAGGGTGGTGACCGGCGTCCGGGCGGTCGCGACCGCCGCGAACAGGTCGGCGATCGCCGGCCCGGCACCCTGCCGCTCGGCGTCCGCGTCGTTCGCCGCCCCCGGGGTGTCCACCAGCGTCAGCACCGGGACGCCGAGCCGGCCCGCGAGCCGGACCAGCCGGGCCGCGGTGCGGTATCCCGCGGGACGGGTCGCCGTCCCGCGCTGGGCGGCGAACGCGACCGTCCGCCCGTCGCGCGTGCGGCCGAAGCCGCACTCCATGCCGTCGTCGGTGCCACCGCAGCGGTCGCCGCCGATCGTCGCCCGACGGGTGAAGTACGCGTCCAGATAGGCGTCGGCGCGCGGACGTCCGCCGGCGCGGGCGCGCTCCACCGCGTCCCAGCCGGTGGCGGGCAGCTCGGTGGCGCCCAACGCGGCCGGGACGGGCGCCGGTTCGGCGGACGGCCTGCCGAGGAGGTCCAGCCAGAGGGCGAGCGTCTCCCGCAACACCTCCCGGGGGACCAGGGCGTCGACCGCCCCGGACGCGAGCTGGGCCTCCGCCGTGTACGCGGCCGGGTCCGCGTCGGCCGGCCGGACCCGGGAGCCGGCGAAGGCGACCTGCGCCCCGGGCAGCGCCAGGGTGATGTCGGCGCCCGCGCCGAGCGTGGCCCAGCCGCCGCCCGTCGTCGGATCGCGCACGACGGCGATCTGCGGGAGACCCGCCTCCCGGGTGAGCTCCGACTGCCGTGCCACACGCTGGAGTTGGGTCAGGGCGACCATGCCCTCCTGCATCCTGCTGCCGCCGGTGGCGACGAGCGAGACGACGGGCAGCCCGTGGGCGCGGGCGTGGGTGTGGGCCGCCTCCAGACGGGCCCCGGTGCGCTCGCCGAGCGAACCACCGAGGAAGCCGAACTCGAAGGCGACGAGGACCGCGGTGACCGGACCGAGCGGCTCCCTGCCGTCGGTCGTCGTGCCGAAGCTCGCCGTCCCGAACGTCGCCGTGCCGCAGACGACGGACTCCTCCTCGCCGGTACGGTCGGCGGCGCGGGCCCGCGCCGCGTCGTACCCGTCCCAGGACAGCGGGCCGTCCGGGCCGGACTTCCCCTCCGGAGAGGGGAGTTCGGCGAAGCTGTCGGTGACCTGGGCGATGGCCTCGCGGGCCGAGAAGCGTTCAGTCACGGGGCAGCTCCCGCTTCAGGATCTTGCCCATGTCGTTGCGGGGCAGCTCGTCCAGGAACCGCACCGTGCGCGGCCGTTTGTGCGGCGCGAGGCTGCGGGCCACGTGATCGGCCAGCTCCTCGGCGGACGGCGGACGACCGGGATCGGCCGGCACGATCCAGGCGGCGACCCGCTCCCCGAGGTCCGTGTCGGGCTCCGCGGCGACGGCGGCCTCGCGCACGCCGGGGTGGTCGAGCAGCGCGTTCTCGATCTCCCCCGCGCCGATCTTGTAGCCGCCGCTCTTGATCAGGTCGGTGGCCTTGCGGCCGACGATCCGGACGGCGCCGTCGGGGTCGAGGACCGCCATGTCGCCGGTACGGAACCAGCCGTCCGCGGTGTACGCGGCGGCCGTCGCGTCGGGCCGGTGCAGGTACTCGGTGAACAGGTTCGGCCCGCGCACCTGGATCTCGCCCACGCTCGTGCCGTCGTGCGCGCCGGTCGGGGTGCCGTCGGCCTCGTACCCGGCGATCGTCGTCCCGTCCTCCTCGACGAGCCGCAGCCCGACACCGGGCAGCGGAACGCCCACCGTGCCGGGCCGGGCCTCCGTGTCCGCGCGCACGCTGGTGTTCATCAGGGTCTCCGTCATCCCGTACCGCTCGACGACCCGGCGTCCGGTCGCGGCGGCGATCCGCTCGTGGTCGTGCAGCGGCAGCGCGGCGGACCCCGAGACGAGCAGCCGCGCCCGGCCGAGCGCCGCCGCCAGTTCCGGATTCCCGTCGAGTTCCTCGGCGAGCCGGTGGTACATCGTCGGCACCCCGAACAGCATGGTCGCCCCGGCGTTCAGCTCCCGCGCCACGCCCTCGGTGCTGAACCTCCCGAGGTGGCGCACGGACCCGCCGCGCCGCAGCGGGCCGAGAACGCCGAGGATCAGCCCGTGCACATGGAACAGGGGCAGTCCGTGCACGAGCACGTCGTCGCCGGTCCACTGCCAGGCGTGGGCGAGCGCGTCCAGCGTCGAGGCGATGGCCCGGCGCGGGATGACGGCACCCTTGGGCGGGCCGGTGGTCCCGGAGGTGTACACGACGAGCGCGGCAGCCGTGGGGTCGGTGACCGAACCGGCGGACGCGAAGGCGTCGGACCCGCCGGCGTCGATCGTGTCCGAAGTGCCCTGCCGCGCAGCCGCGTCGGCGCCTCCCGTGCCGGGGACCTCGACGTCGATCCTGCGCAGTGCCGCGAGCGGGGCGGGCAGGGTCTCGCCGGGGGCGGCGAGCACCAGGGACGGCGCGCTGTCGCCGAGGATGTGCCCGAGTTCCGCCACTCCCGACTTCGGGTTGAGCGGGACCGCCGGTACTCCGGCGAGCAGCGCGGCGACGACACCCACGGCCGTCTCCAGGGTCGGGGTCGCCCACACGGCGACCCGCCCGACACCGTCGAGCCGCGCGGCCAGCGCCCCTGCCGAGGCGGCGAGTTCCGCGTACGTCAGGGACCGATGACCGAAGCGCAGCGCGGACCGGTCCGCGACCGATCCGCTCACCAGGGCCGGGAAGAGGGAGAACACGAGGACTCCTTGCCGTGAGACTTCACCGGGACGGACAGCCTCTTCCTACACGATGACGCTCCCGCGGCGGGTGGTCGGCCGCCGGTCCGCGTCGGGGACGTGGAGGGCGGGTGCGGACGCCGTGACGATCGTCCGGGATGCGGGCGCGATCGTCCGGGAACCGTGGCGCCGACGGACCGGGCCCCGTAGTGTCGGCCGGGCGAGACAACTTGATGAGTCAACTGCCGGGAGCCCTTTGGTGAGTCAGTCCCCGCCACCCCGTCCCGAGACCCGCGAACGCCTCGACGCGCCGACCGCCGGGCAGGGCCAGGACCGGGGCGACGTCCTCGCCCCGTGCGCCCCCTCGTCCCGGACGGCTCCGCCCGCGGAGCACCTCCGGGCGGTACGGGCGGCCGGGCCGGTGTGTGACGTCCGGGCCGGCGGAACGGTGGGCGACCGGACCCGGGATCGGGCCCGCGCGCCGTTCGGGCCGCGCCCCGTCCCGCGCGCGACCCGACTGCCCGGCCCGCCGGGCGGCGAGGGGGCGGACCGATGACGCGGCCTGCGGGCGCCGTCGGAAGGCTGCTGACCGCGCTGCGTCCGCGCGGCGCCCGCTCCGAGACCCGGGCGCTCGCGGTGGAACTCGGCAGGGAGCTCCGGCACAGGATCGACGCTCCCGTCGACGTGCGGGACCTGGCACGGGCGCTGTGCGAGGAGATGAGCCGGCGGCGGGCCGGCCGTCCCGTCCAGCTCCGCTTCGAGCGGTTCCCCGACGAGATCGAAGTGACCGGCCTGTGGATGGAGTTCGGCGACTTCGACCTGGTCGTCGTCGAGGAGCGCGCGGAGACCGTACAGCAGCTCGTCATCCTCGGCCACGAGCTGTGGCACATGCAGGAAGGGCACCGCGACCACCACGTGGACGGTGCCTCCGCCGTCGCGCGCGCCGCCCTCTCGGGCCGTCCCGACTGGACCGCGGCGGGCGCGCCGCCGCGCCGCGAGTTCGCCCTCACCGTCGCCGCCCGTGACGGATCACGGCAGGCGGACGAGGCCCGGGCGGAGGAGTTCGGCCTGCACCTGGCGAGCGTCTTCCGCTCCTGGCTGACCCGGCCCGGCGGCCGGGGCCCCGTCGACCCGGTCGGCCGCGCCATCCGCACCTCGCTGGGCTACGGCCCGCAGGACTGACCGGCGCGCGGCCCCCGTCCCGCCCCGCGGAGGGACACCGGCCCGCGCGCCCGGGCGACGTCCGGTATCGGCTTGGCCCGGGCGTGCGGGTGGTTGTTAGCCTGCGGCGGGATCGTCCCGAGGTGGCGTGCCGGTGCGGCGCGTCCGTGGCCGTACGCCGGTGTCGTACGAGGAGGGAGTCGTCGTGGCCCGTATCGCGCTCGTCACGTACAACCCGGGTGAGGAGCCCACCGTCGACCGGGACCTGGCGGTGCTGCGGCAGGCGCTGGAGGACGCAGGTGCCGAGGCCGCCGTCGTGCACTGGGACGACCCGGAGACCGACTGGGCCGCGTTCGACCTGGCGCTGATCCGGTCGACCTGGGACTACAGCTGGCGGTCGGCCGAGTTCGTGGAGTGGGCCGAGCGGTGCGCGGGCCTGACACGGCTCCTGAACCCGGCGCGGGTCGTGCGCTGGAACACGGACAAGCGGTACCTGGGAGACCTCGCGGAGGCGGGTGTCCCGGTCGTCCCGACCCGGTACCTCGCGCCGGGGGACGCCGTCGACCTGCCCGGCGAGCACGAGTTCGTCGTGAAGCCCACGGCCGGAGCGGGAGCGCGCTACGCCGCCCGGTACACGCCGAAGGAGCGCGAGACGGCGGCGGCCCAGCTCGCGCGGATGCACGCCGAGGGGCTGACCGCGATGGTCCAGCCGTATCTGGCGAGCATCGACGTCCGGGGCGAACGGGCCCTGCAGTTCTTCGGCGGACGGCTGCTGCACGCCAGCCGCAAGGGAGCGGTCCTGGAGCCGGGCACCCCCTTCGACGGCGCCAAGACGCCGCACCCGCGCCTGGAGGCCTGGGAGCCCACGGCGGCCGAACGGGCCGTCGCCGAGCGGGCGCTGGCCGCCGTCCCGGGCGGCGCGGACGCCGTGCTCTACGCGCGCGTGGACCTCGTCGACGGCGACGACGGTCGGCCCCTGGTGATGGAGCTGGAGCTCGTCGAGCCGAACCTCTTCCTGTTCCTGCACCCGCAGTCGCTGCCCGTCGTCGTCGAGGCGATCATCGAGGCCGCCGCCCCTCAGTGACCCGGCGGCCCCGGTTCGGGCGCGGGGCCCTTCACGGCCACCCGTTGCAGCAGCCCCCAGGTGAACTCCGCCGCGCACTCCTGGCGTACCCCCGACGCGTCGGGGGCCGTGAACGCCAGCCCCCAGCGGGTCGGGGCGGTGCCCTCCAGGGGCCGCACGGGGGCGAAGGCGCGGGCCACCTCGTCGACCGTGCAGGACCAGGGCGCCAGGTCGTCCAGGGTCTCCAGGGTGGGGCCGTCGGCACCGGGGGCCCGCACCAGCCACTCGTTCCAGGCGACGCCGTTCCCGGTGACCAGGACCTCGAAGCGCAGCGTGGGCCACAGCGGGACCGGCCACTGGAGGGCCTCGCAGGTCAGGTCGCCGATGCGGCGCTCCGCCGAGGTCTGCGGGGCGCCGAGGACCGAGCGGTAGCGGGAGGCCGCGGACCGCTGCCGCGGCGCGTGCAGCATCGCCTGCCAGCGGCGGTTGGCCTCGCGCATGTCGGCGATGGACACGCCCAGGGCGTGGCGGGCGTCCTCGACCAGGTCAGGCTGGTGGTCGGCCATGCGGCGCAGCAGGACCAGCTGGAAGTCGAGCGGGGTGAACGGGGTGGTGGGGCGTCTGGCCGGCATGCGGTCCATCGTCGCGCACCGGCCCCTCGCCCGGACGCCGGCCGTCCGGCAGGAACAGCACCGAGTTCACGTACCGGGGCCCGCGCGGCGGCAGCACCCGGCGCAGCAGCCCCTGTCCGACGACGTACGCCGTCCGCGCCTGGTGTTCCTCCAGCGGGAAGGAGGCGAGCGGCAGCCAGCTCCTGCCGGGCAGCACCCAGCCCGCGTACCCGAGCCCGGCCAGCTGCTCGACGACCGGGGCGACCGGCTGGATACGGGACTCCAGTTCGACGAAGAGGGCGGGCCGGTCGCGGGCCAGCAGGTTCCGGGCTCCCCGCAGCACGGCCGGCTCGTTGCCGTCCACGTCGATCTTGATGAAGCCGACGTCCCGCAGGTCCAGGCTGTCGAGGGTCAGACAGGGCACCTCCAGGGCGCGCGCGTGGATGTCCCGGCGCACCAGTGACGACACCCCGCGGTCGCCCGCGTCGTCGGCGGGCAGCCACAGCCGGGCGGTGCCCCGGTGGTCGGAGGCGGCGGCCCTCACCACGCGCACGTTGCCCGGGGCGCCCGACGCGAGCAGCCGGGCCAGGTGCGGTACGGGTTCCACGGTCACCACGCGGCGCGCCCGGCCGGCGAGGCGGTGCGTCCAGGGGCCGTACCAGCCGCCGACGTCCACCGCCGTGCCGCAGTCCGGCGGGCAGAGGTCGGCGAGCCGGGCCAGCTCGGGCTCGAAGCGCGGGTAGACGAACCGGGCCGCCGCCGCGACGAGACGGGTGGGCACGAAGGGGGCGACGCGAGCGGCGAGGGTCCGGTCCGCGCGACCGGCGGCGGATCCGCTCACGGGGTCATCCGCCGCAGGAGTTCCCGGTGTTCGTCCTCCGTCACCTGCTGTCCGGAGGACGGCAGCAGCTGCGGAATGCCGTCCACGACCGGATAGCGGCGGCGCAGACGCGGGTTGTAGAGCGCCTCCTCCACCTGCTGCTCCGCGTCGGGCGGAAGCAGGTGAAGGGGTCCCTTGTCGAGAGGGCAGGCGAGGATCCTCAGCAGCGGGTCGTCGGGGTTCATGGGGGTGTCAACTCCTTGGCGCCGAGGGAGGGTTGCGACGCCGCGTCCTGTTTGGGCATGGCGAGCAGGACGGCCACCGCGAGGACGGTGCCGGCCAGCCGCAGGGTGAGCCGGACCGGGTCGTGCGGCAGCGCCTCGCCGAACGTGAGGGTGCCGAGCACCGCCGTGAACAGACAGCTCACGGTCGTGCAGACCGGCACGATCAGCGACGCCCGGCAGCGCTGCAGCGCCGCCTGCGACATGACCAGCCCGAACGCGCCCGTGAAGAGCAGGAGATAGGGGTAGGGGGAGCGCAGCAGCCCGACGGCCGCGCCGGCCGCGTCGTGGGTCGTCAGCCGGCTCGACACCCCCTTCACTGCGAGCGAACTCACCCCGTACAGCAGGCCCACCGCCACCCCGTACTCGACGCCGCTGGGCGGCGCGCGGTGCGGTTCCCGGGAGCGCCGCTCCGCGCGCCCGTACAGCCACACGCCCAGGGCGAGCGAGGGCAGGCAGACGGTGAGGACCAGCGGGGCGGGAGCGCTGCGGCCGACCGTGTCCGAGCCCTCGCGCAGGGACAGCACGACCATCAGCAGGGCCAGCAGGATCGCCCCGAGCGCGTACCGTTCCCGGCCCGTCGTCCGCTCGCCCAGCAGCCGGGAGGAGAGCAGGACGAGCAGCACGAGCCCGGAGACGAAGATGCCCTGGGCGGCGGCGATCGGCAGCGCGCGGTACACGGCGAGCTGAGCGGCGAACCCGGAGGCCAGCGCGAGGGAGCCGCCGATCCACAGCGGGCTGCCGAGGACCAGCCGGAGCAGCCGCGCGGGACGCCGGAAGTCCACCTCCGGCATCGTGCCGAGCGCCCGCTTCTCCAGGACGAATCCGGTGCTGTACAGCACGTTCGCGAGCAGCGCCGCGATCACTCCCCACCACATGGCTACGTCCTTCGCGCGTGCAGGAGCAGGATCGAGGACAGCGACGGCGCGGCACAGGCCAGCCGGTCCAGCGGACGCAGCGGGCGCGGCACACCGTGGAAGGGGGCGCCCGCGAGCCGGACGACCTCGAAGCCCGACGCGGCGACGAACTCCCGGAGCGCGCGGGCCGTGTAGAGCCGCAGATGGCCCACGACCTCCCGCCCGGGACGGCCGTGCACGGCGCGCAGACTCACCTCGGAGAAGACGGGCTGGACCCCGGCGAGCAGCAGGCCGCGGTTGTACCAGGCGGCGAGGTTCGGGGTGGACAGCATCAGGTGTCCGCCGGGGCGCAGCACCCGGCGGATCTCGTCGAGCGCCCCGTCCGGGTCCACGAGATGCTCGACGACCTCGCTGAACAGCACGGCGTCCGCCGACGACGGGGCGAACGGCAGCCCCCCGCCGCTGAGTTCGCCGCGGACCGCGTACGGGACGCGGGTGCGGGCCCGGCGCAGCGCGTCCTGCGACCAGTCGACGCCGACCACCCGGTGCCCGGCGAGGAGGGGCGCCGCGGCCTGGGCGGCGGTGCCGTCGCCGCAGCCGATGTCGAGGACGGTCCGCGCGCCCGCGTCGGCGGGGCCGAGCGCCGCGGCCAGCATCCGCGCCTGGCGCAGCGTGCGCGCGGCACCGGAGGCGACGGGGACGGCCGGGTCCTCGTAGAAGTCCCGGAGTCCGCCGCTGCGGTGGGCCGCGGCCGTGGCCGGGGCGGGTTCCGCCGACCGGGCGGGGGTCGTCATCGGCCGATCACCCCGTCTCCTCGGTCGCGTGCAGGTACTGCTCGAAGAGGTCGCGGAGGTGGGCCCCGTCGTCGTGCCCGAGCAGCGAGCGCGACCAGCGCAGCGAGACGTGCAGGCGCCCCGCGGTGGACGCGGTCGTGACGGTCAGCCCGCGGGGGGTCCGGGCGGGCGCCGAGAACCAGACGGCCCGGGCGCGGCCGGCCTCCTCGCCGAAGTCCAGGGCGTACGGGATGCGGCCGATGTTGCTGAGCAGGCAGGTCGAGGTCCACGGTCCGGCCGCCCTGCGCAGTCCCCGGGTGACCGCGGCCCGCCAGGCCACCGGAACGACCGGAGCGGTCAACAGGGCCGCCCCGTGCCCGAGTTGGGGCCGCTCGGCGGCCTTCAGCGCGCGGGTGCGGGTGGCCGTGCGGCGCAGCAGCTCGCCCATGCGGGAGGCGTCCACCTCGGCGGGGGCGAACGTGACCTCCACCAGCCGGGTCCCGTTGCCGATCGGCATGTCCGCGCCGCGCGGCCGGTCGTCCACCGGCATCGTGATGCGCAACGGCCGGGGCCGCGCCCCGTGTTCGCGGTTCCAGTGGGCGACCGTCAGCGCGGTGGCGGCCATCAGCTGGTCGTTGACGGTGTACGGAGAGCCCGGGGGGCGGCGCGGCACGGCGAGTTCGGTGACGATCAGCCCGTTGCCCGGGGTGGGCTCGGGGGCACCGGGGGCGACCCGGGCGGGCGGGGTCCAGACGGACGGGGTGTCCCCGTCCCCGGGCTCGACGGCGTCCGGAGGGCGTACGGGCGGCGCGGCCGGGGTGTTGTCCCGGCCGCCGTACAGTTCCGCCGCGGTGGCGAGCACCCGGAGACAGGCGGGGCCGTCCAGAGCGGTGTGGTTGATGGTGAGGAAGAGGACCGTGCCGGTGCCGGTGCCCCTATGGGCGCCCGCCCCGGTGGCTGTGCCGGTGCTCGTGGCCGAACCGGCGCTCGTGCCGGTGGCGGTGTCCGCGCCCGTCCCGGTGGACTTGCGGGCGGTCGCGCCGACGTCTCGGGGGACACGGGTGTCCTCGCGGGCGGTGGAGCCGACGTCTCCGGGGCTGCCGGTGCCCTCGCGGACCGCCTCGCCGACGTCCCCCGGGGTGCCGGGCCCGGTCGTCCCGGGCGGGGCGCCCGTGGCGTCGCGGGTGCGGTCCGCCCCGTGCGGCAGGGGGTCCGTACCGACGCCGTCGAGGGTGCGCGCGCGGCCGGGGACGCCCACCGCGTCCGCCTCCTCGCTCCCCACCACCGGGCCCGTGCCCTCCACCACTTCCAGGCGGACGGGCGGGGACGCCGACAGGGGCGGCGCCGCCTCCAGGCACCTGGCCCGCGCGGCCCGCAGGGAGTCCCGGCCGGGCGGCGCGAAGGACACCACCGGCGTGTCCGGCTCCGGGGTCAGCTCCCACTCGTAGCGGCGGCGGTACCAGCGTCCCGGCGCCTCGCGCATCAGCGCCCGTGGATGGCGGCGCAGCGCCTCGGCGAAGGCGGCCGTCAGCCGGTCCCGGTCGAGCGGGCCCGGGAGATGGACCTCGATGTGGACGGTCTCCGGCTCGGCCTCCTGGAGGCAGTGCCGGGCGACCTCGTCCACCACCGGGAACGGAACCCGCACCGGGCGCGGGGCGGGGCCGCCCGCGCCGTCGTGTGCGGGATGGTCCAGCGTGGTCATGAGGACGCTCCCTTCCCCGGGTCGTTCCGGGGCTCCTCGGGCGGCGCGGCCCGCAGCCCCGGCGTGCGGAACGGCCTGCGGAGCGCGGTCCGCGCGCCCGCCGGATCGCCTTCGGGCCGCACCGGCTCGGGTCCGCGCGCGGACACGGTGGGCCCGGCGACGATCCCGGACTCCGGCGACCGGGCGCGCACGGGGCGCTCGGAGGGCCCGGACTCCGGCGAACCGGCGGGGCCTGCGGACGGGACACCACCGGACTGCGACGAGCCGGCGGCCCCTTCGGACGCGACACCCCCGGACTGCCGCTGCACGGAGCCGACTTCGGGCGTCGCCGTCACCGACTCGCCCTCTCCGGATCGGAGTTCGGCGCTCGCCTCGGCGGGCTCGCCCTTACCCGGCCGGACTTCGACGTCTTCCGCACGAGATGCACGAGGTGCACGAGACGCGCGAGGCGCAGGGGGTGCGCTGGACACACCGGCCACTCCGACCACTCCGGCCGGTCCGGCCACATCCTCCGCCCCGGCCTCCGGTTCTCCGGGCCGCTCCCTGCCGGGCCCCGTATCGGGGTTCTCCCGCTTCGACAGGTCCGCTCCCCGGCGGGCCCTGAACCCCGCCGGGAGGGTGCGCGGACCGCGGGACCCGTCGCGTTCCCGGCGGGGCAGGGGAGTCGTCGGGGCCGGCGCGGTGTCCGGTGCCGGTGCGGCTCCGGGCGTGGCCGGCACACCCCGACGCCGTGCCTCGCCCACGCTCACCAGGCCGGCGAACAGACCGATCAAAGCGAGGAGTTGGGCGACGACGCCGAACGCCCCCTCGCCCGCCGAAGGAGGCGAGCCGGCCCCCGTCGCGGCGGCGATCCCGGCCCCGGCGAGGGCGAGGAACGCGATCGGGACGAGGAGTGTGTGCCGGCGCCGGGCGAGCAGCGCGAGGGCAGGGACCAGCAGGGCGAACACGCCCGCGATCACGACGCCGACCAGGGTCAGGGCGACCAGCCCCAGCCAGATCCCCGGCGCGGGCGGCACCGGCTGCGGCTCGTCGGGGTTGGGCACCCGACGGCGCCACACCACCAGGCCCACGAGCACCAGGATGCCGACGCCGCCGGCGATCAGCCCCGCCTCGTACGTCGTCGCGGGCTCGTACGACAGCGTGACCGTGCCGCCCGCTCCGGACGGGATCCGCCAGCCCTGCTGCCAGCCGTCGAGCCGTACGGGGGTCAGTTCCCTGCCGCCCAGGGTGGCCTGCCAGCCGTCGTTGAAGTTCTCGTACGTCGTCAGGTACGAGGCCGCGCCCGAGCCGACCGTCACCTCGCGGCGGTCGCCCAGCCAGTCCCGTACCTTCAGGCCCCGCTCCGTGGTGCCGGTCTCCGCAGGGGTGCCGCGGGTCAGGGTCACGTCCGTGAGGGCCAGTGGCCCCCCGTCGCCCGCCTCGACCCGGTGCGAGCCCTCGGTGAGGCTCAGATCGCCGCCGTCCCGCCCCTCCTGACAGAGCGTCACCTCGATCGGGCGGCGCTCCACGAGATCCCGCACGGTTCCCTGTGCGCTCGTCCCGTACAGCTTCCCGTCGACGGCCACGACCGGGCCCTTGCCGCAGGACAGTGTGAAGGGGCGGGTGCCCGCGGGCTGCGGGGTGCGGTACTGGTCGAGGCCGGGCACGTACGCCTCGGTCAGGCCGACCGGCAGCCGCAGGTCGGCGCCGGCGACGGGGTTGTGGACGGTGAGCCGGGCCGTGCCGGTCACCTTGATGTCGAGGTGGTCGGTGGTGATGGGGTCGAAGCGGGCCCAGCCGTTCTCGTCCACCCCGACCACCGCGGCACCGTCCGGAGAGCTGATCTCCACCTTCGTCGGGCGGGTCGACAGACCGCCCGCCGGGGCCAGCACGACGGAGGAGACCGGCTGCTTGCCGGGCCAGCTCAGATGGATCGTCGGATCGGAGCCCGCGATCCACGCCGTCGTCAGGTCACCATCGGTGAGGTTGCGCGCGGACACCCCCGCGCCGAGCCGCGCCGTCGAGTCCGCCGTCGCCGTGATCCGGCTCTGCTGCTCGGGCGCGACCTCGTACAGCAGCTTGTCGAGTTCCGCGCCCGGCACGGGGACGGCGCTCGCCCTCAGCGTGTACGTGCCCCCCGTCGACGTGGAGAAGGCGCGGTGCAGGCCCGCCTCGGTGCCCGTCGGGGACAGCCCGGTCGGGTCGGTGGAGCGGTGCAGGGAGACGATCTCTGCGGTCGCGTCCGCGCCGGAGGCGTCCGTGGGCAGCCGCAGCAGCCGCGTCACCTGGACGTCGGGCAGGCCGATCTCGGCGAAGCCCGCGCCGGTGAGCCCGGCGCGCTGCGCGGTGGAGCCGGTGATCGTGATCCGGAGCCAACGCGTCGCCCCCGGACGGGCCTTGACGGTCTGCTTTCGGCCGTTGGGCAGCAGGTAGCTGGAGACGGAGCCCTTCTCGGTCTCCACTCGGACCCGGGTCGCCGCCGAACGCACACCGTCCTGCGGCAGCGGGATCACGTCGAAGGAGGCGGGCACGTCCACGGAGCCGTCGAAGCGGATCCGCAGCCACTGCCCGTCCGCCGAGCCGGCCGCGCCCTCGGCCCACGCCGTGTCCGGGTTGCCGTCGAAGGCGTTCACCGGGTCGTACTGCGGGAGATGGAACAGCCAGTTGCCGCTGGACGACGCGGTCACCGACCGGGCGCCGCGCAGTTCCGCGACGGTCTGGTGCGCGACGCCGTCCGTCGGCAGGATCTGCCGCGGCGCGCGCCCCGCGTCCTGCACGCTGTCGCTGTCGTTGCGCTGGTCACGCGTGTACGTGTACGAGGTGTTCGCGTCGACCAGGCCGAAGCGGGTGTCGGCGCGCCGCAGCCCGTCCCCCACGACCTGCACGCCCGCGGTGCCGAGCCCGGGATGGTTGTCGCCGGTCAGCACGGCCGCGCGTCCCCGGATCGCCGGGTCGGCGGCGAGGGGGAGCAGCGCCTCGGGGCCGCCGGAGACCACGGCGGTGTCCGCGATCGGCTTCAGTCCGGCCTGCCCGGGCCGGGGCACCGCCTCGTCGGCCGGCTCGTAGATCTCCACGGCGCGCTGGCGCGGGTAGAGGCCCTCGACCTGGAGCGGGGTGTCGTTCGCGATCCGGCCGCCGGTCGTCACGGGACCGAACCCGGTGACCCGCCGGTAGCCGGACTGCTCCAGCGTCCGCTTCACGGTCGCGGTGGGGACGTATCCGAGCTGGTCGGGGTCGAGGTCGTTGCGGACCACGACGTAGTACAGACCGGCCCGGCTCAGGTAGTCCGCCAGCCCCGGGACGTCGCCGCCGGTGAGCAGGGCCTGTTCGACCGCGTCCATGGCGCGCCGGTTGCCCGGGGTGCCGAAGGGCACGTAGTCCCGCTCGGCCCAACGGGAGTCGGCGAGCACGTCGAGAGGTTCGTCGATGGGGGAGCCCCACGTGTAGATGCCGTGCGCGGTGGCGGGGACGACGAGGGCGCGGGAGTCGGGCGAGTACTTCTCCAGCCAGTCGGCGGTGGTGTGCCAGTACCGGGGCAGCTCCTGGAACGAACCCGGTTGCAGGACCGACCCGTTGAGGTACGGCCAGGCGAGGCCGGGCAGCACGAGGACCGCCGCGACCAGCGGGGCGAGACGTCGGCCGCGCACCGGTCGGGCGCCGTGCGTCCGGGTGGCGACCCCCACCAGGTGCGCGAGGCCGAGGGCGAGGGCGAGGGCGAGACCTGTCTGGAACTTGTAGATGTTGCGGAAGGGGACGAGCCAGCCGTTCAGCCAGTCCTGGGCCACGCCGTGGAAGGGAGCCCCGAGCGAACCGCCGTACCCGGCAAGGGTGATGAGGACGACCGACAGCACGGTCAGCACGAGCCAGCGGCGTTCGGGCAGGTCCCGTCGCGCCAGGCCCGCGAGCCCGAGCCCCGCGGCGAGCGCCGAGCAGAGGACCACGATCACCGAGGACGCGACGGACCAGCCGGCCGGCAGCCACGCCTCCCCGAAGTGCAGGTAGGCCACCCAGTTGCCCGCACCGCGCAGCGACTCGGTGGCCGACATGGTGGCCGTCGTCGTCTGCGAGGTCTCGATGTACGGAAGGAAGTTCTCGCCGTACGCGCCGAGCAGCAGCAGTGCGATCCACCACCAGGCCGTCGCGAGGATCACGCCCGGCACCCACCACCCGATCAGTCTGCGCTGCCGGGGCCCGCGCGGCCGCGTGAGCAGATAGAGCCCGACGGGGAGCAGCGACGCGAGGGTGGCCGCCGCGTTCACGCCGCCCATGAAGGGCACGACGAGCGCCGAACGCAGGGCCGCGATCCGCGCGGTGTACCGCTCGTCGGTCAGCGGCAGCAGTACCCACGGAAGGAAGGCGCCGGGGAGCGCGGCCGCCGAGGTCGACCCGACGACGACGGTGAACACCGGCCACAGCGCGTACGCGACGGCGGCGAGCAGCCGGGACGCGCGGCTGCCGGTCCCCAGCCGCTCGGCCAGCCGGAGCGCCCCCCAGAAGGCCACCGACACCACGATCGACAGCCACAGCCGCTCCGCCAGCCACACCGGCAGATGGACCAGCCGGCACAGCCCGTAGTACGGCAGCATCGGCCAGGCGTAGCCGACGTACTGGTCCTGGATGCCCCCGAAGCCGCCCCGGTCGTGCCACAGCTGACCCAGGTCGGAGAGGAACTGCCAGGGGTCCTGCGACACCCCGAGCTTGGTGTCGAAGGTCGCCCGCCCGGGGTGCACGGCGAGGAACAGCACGAACACCACGGCCCAGAACCCCAGCAGCCACCGGCGTGAGCGGGGCCCCTCCGGGGGTCCGGACGCGCCTGCTGCGGGGCGGACGGCTGCCGGGGGAGGGGCCTGGACCGTGCTCGTCATGGTGGACACCGCCGGAGGATGAGGAGGAGGTTCCAGGTGGCGAACTCGCGCAGCCCCGGTGCCTTGGTGACGGCTTCCGCGAGGAAGGGCCAGTAGCGGGAGCGCGCCGAGACGAGCGTGACGTCGTCGCGGGCGCGGACCTGCCGCAGGGTGGTGCCGACGTGCACGGCGAAGAGGTTCTCGCCGAGGGTGTGCTTGGCGGGCCTGCCCGTACGGCGCCGGTAGCGGGCGCGGGCCCGCTCGGCGCCGAAGTAGTGCCAGGGCGCCCACTCGTGACCGCCCCACGGGGAGAGCCAGTTGGTGAACGCCACGTAGATCAGTCCGTCCGGGCGGGTCACCCGGACCATCTCGCTGAGGAACGTCTGCGGATCGGCCACGTGCTCCAGGACGTTGGAGGAGAAGCAGACGTCGGCGACCCCGTCCGCGAGCGGCAGCAGATAGCCGTCCGCGACGACGGCCCCGCCGGGTGGCTCCGCCCCCAACTCCCGTACGTCCGGCTCGAAGAGGTAGGCGTGGGCGCCGCGCCGCCGGAACTCCTCGGTGAAGTAGCCGCCGCCGCCTCCGATGTCGAGGACGGTGCGGCCCCGGACGGCACCGTGGACCGCCTCGACCTGGTCGGCCGCGTCGCGGGCGAGCAGCGCGTAGCAGGCGGTGGGGTCGTCCTGCTCGTGCAGGAAGGCCCGGAACAGGGCGAGGGAGCGGCGCAGCGAGGGGTCCTTGAACCCGGTGCCGCCGACGGGCCCGGTGCCGCCGGCGGGGGCCGCACCCGCGCGGCCGGGTCTGCGTCCGGCGGCCGTCACGGTGCCCAGCCCCTCACCGCCTCCGCGGCCACCGCCCGGAACCGGCGGACCGTGTGGTTCCAGCGGTAGGCGGCGGCACGGTCGCGGGCCGCCCGGCCCATCAGCGCGCGGCGGCGGGCGGACAGGGCGAGGGTGCACCAGGCGGCCGCGAAGGAGGACTCGCCGCGCACCAGCACACCCGTCTCGCCGTCCACGACGGAGTCCCGGAGCCCCGGCACGTCGAAGGCGATCGCCGGGGTCTCCCGCGCGGCCGCCTCGGTGACCACCAGACCCCAGCCCTCCACCGCGGAGGGGTGCAGCAGCAGCCAGGCGGCGCACAGCAGCCGGTGCTTCTCCACCTCCGAGACATGCCCGGTGAACTCCACTCCCGGACCGGCGAGTTGCGCGAGGCGCTCGCGCTCGGGGCCGTCCCCGACGATCACCAGCCGGCCTCCGGTGACCGGTCTGACCCGCTCCCACAGGCGCAGCAGCAGATCGATCCGCTTGTACTCCACCAGCCGCCCCACCGCGACGAACAGCGGCTCCGACGACCGAGCGGAGCGTGGCCCCGGCTCCTCCACCCCGTTGTGCACGACCCGGATGCGGTCCCGTTCGACGCCGATCGCGTGCAGCGCCAGCGCCGTCGACGGGGAGACGGCGACCAGCAGGTTGCCGCGTTGGGCGCCGGCCAGCGCCCAGTGTTCGAGACGCCGGCCGAGCCGGGCGGCGGGCGCGAGCGGTCCGCCGAACCGCATCGGCCACAGGTCCGTGTGCACGTGGTTGACCAGGCAGAGCGTGGGCCCGTGATGCCACAGGGGGGCCAGGTACGGCAGTCCGTTGCACACCTCGACGAGCAGGTCGCAGCCTCCGACCTCGCGGTGGAAGGCGGGCCGGGCGCGCAGGAAGTGCCCGAGGTCGCCGCCCGCCGAGACGACCCGGTAGCCGTGGCCCGACGAGGGGCCGCCGCACACCAGGGTGACCTGGTGGCCCAGCCCGGTCAGCCCCTCGGCCAGCCGGTCGACCAGGAGTTCGGAGCCGCCCGCCGCCGGGTTGCCGAGATCGCGGCGGGCGAGGAAGACGATGCGGCGCGGGTGCGCGGAGGGCGCCGGAGGGTACTGCGCGGTCCGCGGGGACACGGTGCGCAGCGGGGACGGTACGTGCTGGGGCATGGGTGCTCCAACTCGTCTCGGGGTGCGGAACTCAGTGTGGGGGGCGGGACATGGCGCCGGTCCTCGGTGGTCGTGCCGCCTCGGATGCCTTCCGTGGGTGACGTGGCCGGCGTCGCGGGTGACGCCGGGGTGCGCCCTGCGGCGGGGGGACGCGGGGCGCTCGGCTGTAACGGGGCTGTGAAAGCGCTGTGTTCGGGTAGGGGTGGACAGTTTTCGCCGCGCCGTTCGCGTCGGCTACTCACCGAGGTGACAAGTTCGGGGCTTTGTGGAGCTGACGGCACATCACATCGTGAGCGTGGACGGGGGCGAAGCGGACGAACCGGGATCCCGTCGCCCGCGTACCAGCAGAACGGCCCCCGCCACGGCCAGGACGAACCCCAGCAGACCGGCGCCGATCGGCAATGTCGTTCCCAGAAGCCGCAGTTGGGCGCTCTCGGTCTTCGCCTGCTCGACCTGGTCCCGCTGGGTCGCCGCCGTGAAGGCCAGCTTCCGGCTGTCCAGCAGCACCGCCGCGTCCTTCGTGCCCCCCGGGGCCCGCAGCGTCTTGCGCGGACCGACCTGCGCGTAGATCACCCGCCCGGTGCGCTGGTCGACGACCAGCTCGACGAGGTGGTTGGCGTACCACTCCTCGGCGAGCACCTGACCGCGCTGCGGCTGTCCGACCAGCGCGCCCGGCACCTGCCGCGTCCCGGTCCGGGTGGCGGGGACGGTCCCGGTGAACCGGTAGCCCCGGTACCCGCGGATCTTCTTCGTGCCCCGGTAGTGCAGGGTGACCGGCGCGCCCAGGGAGTTGTCCCACCATCGGTAGTCGTGTTCGCGCACGTCGAAGGGGAACTTCAGATAGGCGTCGCCTTCGAAGTACGGGTGCTCCTGGCAGCAGTGCACGGGTTCGTTGGACCGCCGGTCGGTGACCCAGCGGCCCGGCATGAACTCCAGGGCGTCGTGCGGGTCGGCCGCCGGCAGGGAGGCGTCCGTGTCGACCGTCGTCGTCACGTCCCACACGGCTCGGCCGCTGCGTTCGCTGTCGGCGACGTCGCCGCGCACCACCTGGGTCACGGTGATGTCCTGGCCGGGCACGGTCTCGGCCTTGTCGAGGTCGAAGACGCTGCCGGTGCCCTTGTAGACGGCGGTCGTGTCGATGTCGATCGGGTTCACGGCGGCACGTGGTGCCACGTACCAGGCGAGCATCGGGGCCAGCACGAGCAGGAAGGTGCCGAGGCCGACGAGGATGAGGGAGACGGGTGAGGACTTACGGCGCATCCGGGCACTCCAGGGGCTGAGGAGGCTCGACGCACGGGTGATATCAGCTGGTGCGAGGTGATACGGATGCGTCGACACCGTGGGAGAAAGTGCACGTGCGGTACGGGCCGGGAACCGTAGGCGCACCCTTGACGGAGTGTCAATGCATTGTCGAGACTGGCTCCTGCCGGGCGGGACCGGCGCAGGCGCTGTCCGTGGGACCGCTCGACCGGTGGCCGCACGGGTTCCGGGGTGGGGACGACCTCCGACAGAGAGGCTGACCCTGCGATGTCCAGACTGCTCGCCGCGGCGCTCACCGTCGCGGCCTCCGCCGCACTCGCCGTGGGTGCCGCACTCGGCCTCGTCGCGCTCCTCGACGCGACCCCCGACCAGCCGAACACCCCGCTGATCACGTACCAGAACGCCGCCCGGGAGCGCTGACGGTGCCGAGCCGCAGAGGCACCCGGCCGGCACTGTCCCGACAGTCCGAGGACCCCCCGTGGCGGGGCGGATCCGCAGTGCCCGCGGAGGGACCGCCCCGCCAGGACGGGAACGGGACCCTCGACTCGACGGGTGAGCAGTCGGGTCGGTCCCCGACCGATCCCGAACGCCTGGCGGAACCCGCACCGATGACCGCTCGCGACGCCGGACCCGGTGAGCGGCCGGAGCCCGGCGCCGCGCGGGCCGGTCCCGGGCGCCGGCGGAGCGGGACCGATCCGTCGGGACACGAGGTCCCCGACGCGGCGGAGGCGGCACCAGGCCACGCTCCGGCCGCGGGCGAGCCCGGAGCCGGCCGCGCAGCACGTGCCCGCGCCGGGGCGGTCGCACCCCGCTCGGCCTGGCGCGACGTTCCGCGCCACCAGGTCCGGCAGTTCGCCACCATCGCCATGGCCGAGGCGCCCGGGCTCGCCGAGGAGATCCTGCGCGACATCCGCCGGGAGTACCCGCACCTGCCGCTCGTGCTCGACGACTCCGGCGAGCCGATGGCCCTCGTCGGCATCCGCCGCGCCATCGAGGTCTTCGTGCAGCACCTCGGAACGGCCGAGGGCCGCCCGCGCGTCCACCCCGAGGTCTTCCAGGAGTTCGGCCGCGGTGAGGGACTGCACGGCCGCAGCCTCGACTCCCTCCAGGCCATCTACCGGCTCGGCGTCCGGCTCGCCTGGCGCCGGTTCGCGGAGATCGGGCAGCGCGTCGACATCCCGCCCCCGGCGATGTACGAACTGGTCGACGCCGGATACGAGTACCTCGACGGCCTCGTCGACCAGTCCGTCCGCGGCTACGCCGAGGCCGCCGCCCGGCAGGCCGGGGAACGGCTGCGCCTCCAGCGGCGCCTGATGGAAGTCCTGCTCTCCGAACACCACCCCCGGGGCGACCTCGCCGAGGGCCTCGCCGAACGGGCCGCCCGGGTCGGCTGGCCGCTGCCCGGCCGGCTGGCCGTCGGCGTCCTGCTGCGGCCGGCCCGTGAGGCGGTCGCGCCCGCCGTCGGCCAGAGCGTGCTGCTCGACATGGAGTACGAGCAGCCGCGCATGGTCGTGCCCGAACCGGACGCGGCCGGCCGGCCCGAACTGCTGCACCGGGCGCTGACCGGATGGTCCGGCGCGATCGGCCCGCCGGTCCCGCTCGCCGACGCCGCGAAGTCGCTGCGCTGGGCCGAGGCCGCGGTACGTCTCATGGAGCGGGGGCTCCTGCCCGGCGGAGAGGTGCTGCACTGCACGGAGCACACCGAGGCACTCGTCCTCCTCCAGCCCGAGGAACTGATCGACGATCTCGCCCTGCGGTGCCTGGAACCCCTCGCCCACTGCGGGCCCACGCACGGCAGGCGGCTCGCGGAGACGCTGCTGGCCTGGCTGGAGACGCGCGGCGGCGCCCCCGAGGTCGCGGCCCGGCTCGGCGTCCACCCGCAGACCGTCCGCTACCGTCTGCGCCAGATCAGGGAACTGTGGGGCGACGAGATCGACGACCCGGACCGGCGGTTCGAACTCGAACTCGTCCTGCGGGCCCAGCGCCTGCGCGGCGTACTGGGCGACCCCCGCGCCCGCCGCTGAGCGGTGCCCGGGTGCGGGGGCGGCCCGGGGTCGCCCCCGCCCACCGGCCTCGCCGCCCCGTGGGACCCACGCGTCCCGCCGCAGCGCGCGCTCACCGGGGACCCCGCCCCACCCATTGCCCGCCCAAGCCCACTATGACTAGCCTGTGTTCGTCATGCCGATCGTCTGTTGAAATTTCGAACATATGGGAGGGGGCCGGCTGTGGGACGCCTCGTACCTGCCGTGACCCGGGCTCTGGACATCCTGGAACTCTTCCTCGACGGGGACGGCACGCTCTCCGCCCCCGACATCGTGCGCCGGCTCCGGCTGCCGCGCACCACCGTGCACGAACTGGTCACCACGCTCTGTGCCCGCTCGTACATCGTGCAGGTGCCGGGGCAGCCGGGACGCTATCGCCTCGGCGTCCGGCCCTACCAGCTCGGCAGCCGGTACGCCGAGCAGCTCGACCTCGCCGCCGAGGGCCAGCAGGTCGCCCGCTCCGTCGCCGAGACCTGCGACGAGACCGTGCACGTGGCGATCCTGGAGGGCACGGACGTCATCTACATCGCGAAGGTCGACTCCACGCACGCCGTGCGCATGGTGTCCGCGGCCGGCCGGCGTCTTCCCGCGCACTGCACCTCCGTCGGCAAGATGCTCCTCGCCTCCCTGCCCGAGCAGCAGTTGACCGCGCGCATCCCCGACGACGCCGACCTCGTCGCCATGACGCCCAACAGCATCACCGAACCGGGAGCCCTGCGCGAGGCCCTCGCCGAGATCCGCGGCCGCGGGGTCGCCGTCGAGAACCAGGAGTCCAACCCGGACGTCAGCTGTGTCGCCGCGCCGGTCCGCGACCGCACGGGACAGGTCGTCGCCGCGCTCTCCATCTCCGTGCCGATGATCCGCTGGAGCGACGAGCGCCGCGCCGAACTGGAGCAGCTCGCCGCGAAGGGCGCGGCCGAACTGTCCGAGCGCCTCGGTCACCGGACCGTGGGATGACGGCCGTCGAGGTCGCGGTCCGCGCGCACGCCGCGCTCGGCGAGGGCCCCACCTGGGACAGCGCCCCCGACCGCCTGATCTGGGTCGACATCCTCGGCTCCCGCGTCCACACCTACGATCCCGCCACCGGCCGCCGTACGGTGCTGGCCACCGAGCAGCACGTGGGCGCGGCCAAGCCCCGCGCGGGCGGCGGCCTGGTCGTCAACCTCCGTGACGGGGTGGGCCTCTACCCGCCGCCGGCGTCCGGTGGCTCCACCGGCTCCGGCGAACCCGCGGGCGCGGCGGCCCCGTTCCGCTGGCTGCACCGCGAACCCGTCCCGGGGCGCCGGGCCAACGACGCGGCCGTCGCCCCCGACGGCTCGCTGTGGTGCGGAACGATGCGCTACGACGAGGCGCCGGGCGGCGGCACCCTCACCCGGATCGCACCCGACGGCACGGTCCGCCCGCTCCTCGACGACGTCGCCGTCAGCAACGGCACCGGGTGGAGCCCGGACGGCCGCCGTGTCTACTACGTCGACTCGCCGACCCGCCGCATCGACGTGTTCGACCTGGACGACGACCATCTCCCCGTGAACCGCAGAGCGTTCACGACCATCGAGGACGGCTTCCCCGACGGTCTGACCGTGGACGCCGACGGCGGAGTGTGGGTGGCCCTCTGGGACGGCGGGGCGGTCCGCCGCTACACCCCGGACGGCGCACTCGACCGGGTCGTTCCCCTGCCGGTCCGCCGCCCCACCGCCTGCGCCTTCGGCGGCACCGACCTCACCGACCTGTACGTCACCACCGCCCGCACCGGCCTGGCACGCCCGCACCCGCTGTCCGGCTCCCTGCTGGTGCTCCCGGGAGCCGGAAAGGGCCTGCCGCAGCCGCCGTTCGCCGGATAGCGCCGACGGCGGACCTATCGCGCGGCGCCGGGGGAGTCGACCGGGGTCACCGGAACTCCTCCGGCCGCGCTGCCCAGCAGGGTCAGTTCCACCCGCCCCGGGCCCGCCGGGGTGGTCCCGTCGGACAGTACGGCGAGGGCCAGCGTGTTGGACCCCCGGGTGCGCAACACCCCGTTGGGCAGCACGAACGTGTGCTGGGGGCCCACGTCGTTGATGTACTGGCCCATGTTCCAGCCGTTCAGGAAGATCTGGACGCGGTAGGCGCGGGACGGGTCGTCGGTGAGGGTGAGGCCGATCGACGCGTCCACGCCGCTCTCTACCGCGAGCCGGAACCCGGTGCGGTACCAGGTGACGCCCTGCCGCTTCTCGGCGCGCGGGAGGTCCACGAGCTTCCAGTCGCCGTCGGCGAACCCGGGCAGATGCCAGCCGTGCCGTTCCCCGTGCAGGCCGCCGTTGTTGAGCGGCCCGCGCACCCGGTCGGGGGCGCCCTCGCCCTGGATGCGCCAGTCGATCGCGGGGGCCGCCCCGGCGAAGGTCACGGCCGTCAGTCCGCGGGCGGCCTTGTGGCTGTCGTTCGCCCTGCCGTCCTCGTCGTGCTGCATCCGGCGGACCAGCACGGACAGCACGTGGGAGCGGCCCGGTCGCGGCCGGACCGGGAAGGTCGCGGTGGCCGACCAGGTCCCCTGCCGCACGGTCTTCTTGTCCGGCACCGGCATCCGGTGCGTGCCCAGCGGTTCGCCGTCCAGCCAGGCCATCAACAGGCCCTGGGCGCCGGCTACATAGGAGAGCGCCACGGACTCGGCGTCACCGTCGTCCTTGAAGTGGCCCCGGTACCAGACGTCTCCGTAGTGGAAGCCGTAGTCGTCGGCGAAGAGCACGGGCTGCCCGGCGGGGACGGGGGTGACGCTGTACGAGGTCTTCCGGTCGGCGACCTGCCACGCCGAGTCGTCGTGGTCGGCGGCGGACTCGGGGTTCTCGGCGGACCGGCGCCAGGTGGTCAGGGCGGGCAGCCGCACCGACGGCACGCCGGGCAAACGCTGTTCGGCGCGCAGACTCCCCGAGGTGGTGGAACGGGCCCGCAACGTGCCCTGGTTCCAGACGAGTTCGTTCGTCCCGCGGGGCCCCCACACCTCCAGGTCCGCCGCGTCCACGGTGTCCCCGGTGAGATGGAGGGTGCTGCCGCGCAGGGCCGCCGTGCGCAGCAGCGCCGGGCCGCGCACCAGGACCGGCCCCGAGGGGGTGTCGTACCGCCACAGCCGACGGGAGCTCTCGTCGTCGGCGAGCAGCAGCAGGAGGGGGGCCGTGACGCCGCCGCCCTCGACCAGGACACGGGTGACGCCGTCCAGCCGGGCGTCGATCCGCAGCACCCCGTCCTCGAAGCCGTGCCGGGCCGTGCCGTCCAGCACGGTGACCCTCGGCTCGCTCGTCGCTTCCAGACAGGTGCGCGTGGACTCTCCGGAGCGGCCGGTGAACACCGCGATGTCCTGGCGTCCGGCGGTCAGCCGGAGCATCGGCTGGGCCGTCGAGTACCGCAGCGTCCGGCGCCCCAGGGAGATCCCGGTGACGAGGAGCCGTGCGTCGAGGCCGGGCACCGGCACGGGCACGGTCGTCCCCGCGAGCGGCACCGAGGCCACCGCCTCGGCCGCCGAGTCGTTGCGCAGGACATGGACGTGCGCCTTCGTGTCCGGGTTGACCAGGTGGTAGCTCTTGATGCCGAGATCGGCGCCCAGGTCATCGGACGGGATGGCCTCGGCCCGGTCCAGTTTCGCCAACTCCGGTACGGAATGCAGCAGTTGTCCGATCTGGTGCATGGGGGTGAGCTTCTCCGTCGGCTGCCGCCCCTCGTCGAGGGCCGCCCCGTAGTCGTACGAGGTGTAGACGATCGGTGCGGGCAGCCAGCCCCAGGACGTGCCGCCGAACGTCATGTAGACGTTGTGGACGGTGATGCCGTTGGCGAGGTTGGTGAGGTAGAACCGGCGCTCGTAGGCGGCGTCGCGGGTGCGGCGGGACTCCGCGTACCCCTTGCCGTCGAACTCGGCGCCGCCCCACGGGTCGAACCAGCCGCCGCCGAACTCGGGGATGAAACCCGGGGTGTCCGGGCTCGCCGTCGCCCCGCCCTTCGTGCCGCCCACGCCGAAGTGGCCCCAGTCCGGAGGCGTCTTGAAGGGGGACGGATAGCCGTCGAAGCCGTACAGGTAGCGGCCCCGCTCGCCGCCGGTGTCGAAGGTGCCCGGCGCCCAGTGGCCGTTGCGGCCCTTGTCGTTGTGGAAGAGCGGCACGTCGATGCCGTCGGCCCGGACCTTCGCGTAGAGGTGCGCCATGTAGTCGCGGCCGGCGGGCTCGGTCACGTGGTTGTCGTACTCGTTCTCCAGTTGGTAGAGGACGACCGTGCCGCCGCCGTCGGTGTACTGGTGGCGGCCGACGATCCGGTTGACGGCGGTCAGCCACTGGTCGACGTGCTTCAGGTACGTCGGGTCGGAGGTGCGGGCCACACCCGCGGTGGCGGTCAGCCAGCCGGGGAAGCCGCCGGCGTCGACCTCGGCGTTGATGTAGGGGCCGGGGCGCAGGATGACGTACAGCCCGGTCTCGGCGGCGGTGCGCAGGAACAGGTCGAGGTCGCGGACCCCGGTGAAGTCGTACGTTCCGGGCGCGGGGGAGTGGTAGTTCCACGCGACGTAGATGCTGACCGTGTTGTAGCCGTGGGCGCGCAGCTTCTGCAGGACGTCCCGCCACAGGGACGGGCTGGGCAGCCGGAACGGGTGGACCTCGCCGGACCAGATCACCAGGCGCCGGCCGTCGACGAGCATCGAGTAGCGGTCGAAGCCGACGGTGTGTCTCCGGCCGTCGGCCCCGGGCGGCGCGGGGGCGGGTCCGGTGGGTGCGAGGGCCGTCCTTCCGGCCGCGCTCGCCACGTCGCTGCCGCTGCCACCGAGGGAGAATCCGAGTGCGGCGGTGCCGGCGAGTGCGCTGAAGGTACGTCTGCTCAACACCATGCGGGTCCTCCCGGGGACGGCGATGGGGATCCCCCGGCCGGGCCGGGCCCGAGCACCCGGGGGCGGGTGCGGCCATTGTCCACACAGGCAGGTCATTTCATGGTCATATGAGGTGCCCGGCGCGGACGGATTACGCGGTATGGGCGGTAGGGGGCACGGCGCCGCCCGGTGGACGACGGCATCCTCCTCTCCTCCGTACGCGCCGCGGGACCCCCAGGAGGGCCGGGAACTGTCGGTCCGTCAAGAGAACCGCTGCCGCCGGGAGGTCGGGCTGTCGCCGGTCTCCGGCCGGTCTTCCGGCCGCGGACCGAGGGGCGGGGGAGGGCGGAGTGGTCCGGGAGATGCCGGCCGGTTCAGCGGGCCGTCTTCGCTATCGAGGTCAGGACCGCCTCCGGATCGCCGCCCGGGGCGACGGCCGCGCCGATCCTCGACCGGATCGAGGCCGACACCCGCGACCAGTCCGTCTCGGCGAGCGGGTACAGGTCCATGCCGTCCAGGGCGTCGAGACCGTGCCAGAGGGCGCTGTAGCGGCGATCCGCGCGCAGGGCGGCCGTCACCGTCGCGGTGACCGGGAGCAGCTGGTACTCGGTGGCCTGCTCACGGACGTACTTGTCGCGGTACAGGAAGTCGAGGAACGCGCCCGCCTCCTCGCGGTGCCCGCCCCGCTCGAACGCGACGACCCAGTCGGCGGTGCCCATGGTCGGCACCTCCTTGCCGGTGCTGCCGGGCAGTGCGACCGTGCCGTACGGCACGTTCTGCGACGAGTCGTCGATCTGCCGCATCAGGGACAGCGGGGCGTTCACCATGCCGGCCTCGCCGTCGACGAAGGCGGTGAGCGCCGCGCTGCGGTTCAGCCGGCCCGGTGCCACCGTGCCGGTGAGTCCCGGCTCGACGAGGTTCGTCCTGAGCCAGGTGAGCGCCGAGACGTTGGCCTCGGAGACGAAGTCGTAGCCCCCGGCGCTGCCGGTGTAGCCTCCGTCGCCCGCGAGCAGCCATCCCAGCGTCTCCGCCTCGGCCTCCTCGGGCCCGAACGGCAGCGCGATCGGGTACTTCACGCCCTGCGCCTTCAACGCCCTTGCGTCCGCGGCGAGTTCCTGCCAGGTGGTGGGGGCGTCGAGACCGGCCCGCCGGAACATGTCCTTGTTGTAGTAGAGCAGCCGGGTGCTCGCGGTGAACGGCATCGCGTACTGGGTGCCGTTCACCTTCCCGGCGTCCGCGAGGCTGCGGACGAACCCGGCCTGCACGGGGATCGAGAGCACCTCGTCGGCGGAGTAGAGCTGTCCGGCGGCCGCGTACTGCGCGAAGCTGCCGCTCTGCACGATGTCGGGCGCCTTGCCCCGCTTCACCAGCGCGGCGACCTTCGCGTCCACGGTGTCGGCGGGGTAGACCGTCGTCACCACCCGGACGCCGGGGTGGGCGGCCTGGAAGGCGAGTCCGACGCGGTCCCAGTAGCCCTGCGAGTTCTTGTGGACGCTGTCGCCGTAGTTGGTCGCGACGACGGTGAGCGTGGTGGTCCCCGCGTCCTCCGTCCCCTGCCCCGCTCCGCAGCCGGCCGCGCTCGCCGTGAGGCCGAGCGCGGCCGTCACCGTCACCATGATCCGGGCACTGCGACGCACGGCCACCACCTCTGTTCCCACCACGCTTGACGCGCGTAGACGAAGAGCGTCGATCGTAGGCCCGGGGGCGGCCGGCGCACAGGGCCGGGCCGGTTGCGTTTTGGTTCCGGCGGTGTGTCGGCGCCGGCGCCGTGTCGAGGGGTGGGCGGGGCGGGAAGGTGTCGGCGGACCCTGGCCGCGATCCGGGCACGGGAGCCCGGACCGTGGTCCTGAGCGGGTGGCCGAAGGGCCTGCCGCGGGTGGCCTGTTCAGCCTGCCTGGTTGTAGAGCATCGCGCCGACGGCTCCCCAGCCGCCGGTCGACGGGGGAGGAGGAGGGGGTTCGGGCTGGGTCCTGCCGCGGACCTGGGCGGCCGTCAGGCCGCCCTGCGCGCCGAGCGACGCGGCGTTCGCCATGCCGGGCATGCCCGTCTGTGCGGCGGCCGGCTGGAGTCCGGCCGGCTGGGCCGGGGCGGGCATGGCGGCCGGTGGCATCTGCGCGGGCATCGCGCCCGGTCCCTGGGCCGCCGCGGGCCAGGTGCCGGGCTGCGGCACGCCGGGGGGCGCGGCCTGCGGTGCGGCGTAGGCGGCGGCCGCGAACGGCTGCGGGGCGGGGCGGGGCGGAGCCGCCATGGGCTGCTGGTCGGGGAAGATCACGGCGGCGGCGGGCCGTACGGGCGGAGCGGGCGGCAGCACGGGCGCCGGAGCGGCGGCCGGGGCGGGCCGGACCTGGGGGGCGGTCCCGGGCCAGGCACCCGCCTGGGCGGCCAGACCCTGCATCCCGGCACCGTTGGTGGCGCCGACCAGACGGTCGACGGCCGCCGTACCCGAGCTGTAGCCGGTCCCTGTGCTCAGCTCCGGTACGGCGGCTCCCCTCCTGGACCCGTAGAGCACCTGCTCCAGACCGGACACCAGGCGACGCACGTCGGCCTGGGGGCGCACCACGAGTCTCAGGAAGCGGCTGGACGAACCGATCTTGTTGCCGCACTCGCGGACCAGGATGCGGTGCTCGGTGAGCATGCGGTCCCGGACCACGGTCCCCTCGGCGCCCACGGGAAGGCGTACGAAGAGGAAGTTGCCCTGCGAGGGATAGACCGTCAGACCGGGCAGCGCGGCCAGTTCACGGGCCATGTCGAGCCGGTCGCGGCGGACCATGTGGAGGCTCTCCATGTACTCGGCGCCGTGCTCCTTCAGCATGAACACCACGCTCTCCGCGAAGGAGTTGAGGTTCCACTTGGGGAGCATCGAGCGGACCTTGCCGGCCAGTGCGGGGTTCGCGACGAGGTACCCGAAGCGGATGCCGTGCAGCCCGAAGTTCTTGCCGAGGCTGCGCAGCACGATGACGTTGGGCCGCATCACCGCGTCCTCGACGACGCTCGGCTCGGACTCGGCGTCGGCGAACTCCAGGAACGACTCGTCGATGACGATCAGGTCCAGGTCGGCCATCGCGTCCATGAACTGGATGACGGACTGGCGGGGCAGGAAGCCGCCGTCGGGGTTGTTCGGGTTGCACAGGACGGCGACCCGGGTTCCGCGGGCGCGGATGAACTTCGCGTACGCGGCGAGGTCCAGGGCGAAGCCGGTGGACTCCTGGAGCGGGAACATGTCGACCCGCTTGCCGGTCTCCATGGGCTGATCGGTCCAGCGGCCGAACGTGGGGACGGGGATGGCGAGGGACTCACGGACCAGCAGGTGGTCGATCCAGGTGATCAGCTCCGTGGAGCCGTTGCCCATCGCGACGCACTGCGGCGGGAGCTGGAGCAGCGAGCACAGCTCGGCGGTGATGGTGTCGGCGCTGCTCGGGTAGTAGGTGATGATCTCCCGCAGCCTGCCCGCGAGTTCGTCGAACATCGCGGGGGTCGGGAAGTACGGGTTGCACGGAATGCAGAAGTCCACAGGTCCGGCTCCGTCACCCTCCCGCGTCAGTGCGGCCATCGACGGGCTGTGCGCCGCGGTGCCGCGAAAGAGCGAGGTGACATTGCCTGCCATGGAACCTCCGTAGGGGGCGGGCCCGCTGGGGAGGACGGGCCCTCGGACGTGGGGTGGCCCGTGCGGGGGAGCACGGGCCGCCCTTCCATACGGATGCGGATGTGGCGCTGTTCAATCGCCGGGAAATCGTGTGGACCCGGTGAACCAGTGGTGAAGGTCGGTCACGGACCGAAGCTGTGCACGGTGCTCGTCCGGTACGTCCGCCCCGGTCGCAGCACCGTCGAGGGGAACGACGGATGGTTCGGGGAGTCCGGGAAGTGCTGCGTCTCCAGGCACAGCGCGTCCCCCTGACGGTAGATGTGACCGCCGGTGCCGAGCAGGGTGCCGTCCAGGAAGTTGCCGGAGTAGAACTGCAGCCCCGGCTCGGTCGTGGAGATCCTCAGCGTGCGCCCCGAGGACGGGTCGCGCAGCGTCGCGATGTGCTCGGGCCGGGCGGAGATCCCCTTGTCGAGGACCCAGTTGTGGTCGATGCCCTGGCCGTAGAGCAGTTGCTGGTGGCCCACCCGGATGTCCTCGCCGACCGTCTTCGTGCGGCGGAAGTCGAACGGCGTGCCGGTGACTCGGGCCAGCTCGCCGGTCGGGATGAGGCCGGTGTCGACCGGGGTGTAGCGGGCTGCGGCGATCTCCAGCTCGTGGTCGTAGATCGAGCCGCTGCCCTCACCGGCGAGGTTCCAGTACACGTGACTGGTGAGGTTGACGACGGTGGCCCGGTCGGTGGTCGCCTCGTAGTCGATGCGCCAGTCGCCGTGCCGGTTCAGGGTGTAGGTGACCTTGGCGCGGAGCGTGCCGGGGTAGCCCATCTCGCCGTCGGCGCTGGTGTAGCGCAGGACGAGCCCGACGTCGGTGCCGGAGGTGAAGCCCGCCACGTCCCAGACCCGCTTGTCGAAGCCCTGGGCGCCGCCGTGCAGGCTGTTGACGCCGTCGTTGACGGAGAGCTGGTGGGTGGTGCCGTCGAGAGTGAACCGCCCCTTGGCGATCCGGTTGCCGTACCGGCCGATCAGCGCCCCGAAGTAGGGGCTCTTCGCGACGTAGTCGTCGAGACCGGCGAAGCCGAGGACGACGTTGCGGTACCGGCCGTGCCGGTCGGGGATCTCCAGGGACTGGACGACCCCGCCGTACGACAGGACCTTGAGGCGGGTTCCGCCGTTCTCCAGCGACCACCGGTGGACCTTCGTCCCGTCGGCGAGTCTGCCGAAGAGCTCCTTGGCGGGCCTGCCGCCCGGGGAGGCGTGCGCCGTTCCGACACCGGCGGCGGCCGTGAGCCCCGCCGCCGTTGCCGCTGCGATGACCGTACGTCTGCTCATGTCCATGTGCGGCTCCTGCACTGGAAGGGGCCCCGCCCGGCCGGGCGGGGCCCGGCCGACTTACGAACCGACCTTGCGCTTGTTCCACACGTCGAAGCCGACCGCCGCGAGCAGCACCAGGCCCTTGATGACCTGCTGCCAGTCGCTGCCGACGCCGACGAGGTTCATGCCGTTGTTCAGCACGCCCAGGACGAGACCGCCGATGATCGCGCCGAGGACCGTGCCCACGCCGCCGCTCATCGACGCGCCGCCGATGAACGAGGCCGCGATCGCTTCGAGTTCGAAGTTCAGACCGGCCTTGGGCGAGGCCGCGTTGAAGCGGGCGGCGAAGACCAGACCCGCCAGGGCCGCGAGCATGCCCATGTTCAGGAAGACCAGGAAGGTGACCTTCTTGTCCTTCACGCCCGACAGCTTCGCCGCCGGGAGGTTGCCGCCGATCGCGTAGATGTGCCGGCCGATGACCGCGTTGCGCATCAGGTAGCCGAAGCCGGCGACCAGGACACCGAGGATCAGCAGGACCACCGGGGCGCCCTTGTAGCTGGCGAGCAGCAGGGTGACGGTGAACACCGCGGCGATCAGCGCGACGAGCTTGAGCAGGAAGAGGTTCCGGGGCAGGACGTCGAGGGAGAACTCCTGCTGCCGCTTGCGGTCACGGACCTCCTGGAACACCACGAAGGCGATCAGGGCGATGCCCAGCAGCAGCGTGAGGTTGTGGTAGTTCGTGTCGGGTCCGACCTCGGGCAGGAAGCTGTTGGCGACCTTCTGCAGACCCTCGGGGAACGGGCCGATCGTCTGGCCCTTGAGGAAGATCTCGGTCAGTCCGCGGAAGGTCAGCATGCCCGCGAGGGTCACGATGAACGACGGTATGCCGAGGTACGCGATGAGGAAGCCCTGCGCCGCGCCCGCGGCGGCGCCGATGGCCAGGCACAGCACCAGGGCCAGCGGCCAGGAGAGGTCGTGGTTGACCATCAGTACGGCGCCGATCGCGCCCACGAACGCCGTCAGCGAGCCGACCGACAGGTCGATGTGGCCCGCGATGATGACGAGCATCATGCCGATCGCGAGGATCAGGATGTAGCTGTTCTGCAGCACCAGGTTGGAGACGTTGCGGGGCAGCAGCAGGTCGCCGTCGGTCCACACGGCGAACAGCACCACGATCAGACCGAGGGCGAACAGCATGCCGTACTGCCGCATGTTGCGGCGCATGCCGTCCAGCATCAGCTGGAGCAGGCTCCCTCCCGTGTCCGATCCGCTCTTGCCGGCCGGCGCGGGGGCCGGCGTCTTGGCGGTCACATCCGTGCTCATCGGCTTCCCTCTTTGTCCTTTGTCATCTGACGCATCAGCGATTCCTGCGAGGCTTCCGCCCGCGAGAACTCACCCGTCAGCCGTCCCGCTGCCATCGTGTAGATGCGGTCGCACATGCCGAGCAGCTCCGGCAGCTCGGAGGAGATGAAGACGACCGCCTTGCCCTCGGCCGCCAGCCGGTCGATGACCGTGTAGATCTCGAACTTGGCGCCCACGTCGATCCCGCGGGTCGGCTCGTCCAGGATCAGCACCTCGGGCCCCGCGAAGATCCACTTGCTGAGGACGACCTTCTGCTGGTTGCCGCCCGACAGCTTGCCCACCGGCTCGAAGACGGTCGGCGCCTTGATGTTCATGGAGGTGCGGAAGCCCTCGGAGACCTGCCGCTCCTCGTGCTCGTCGACGATCCCGCGCCGGGCGACCTTGCCCAGCGCGCTGAGCGTGATGTTGCGGTTGATCGTGTCGATGAGGTTGAGGCCGTAGTGCTTGCGGTCCTCGGTGACGTACGCGATCCCGTGCCCGACCGCCTGGGACACGGTCCTCGTCCGGATCTCCTTGCCGTCCCGGAGCACCGTGCCGCCCGCGTAGCGGCCGTAGGCCCGCCCGAAGACGTTCATCGCCAGCTCGGTGCGGCCGGCGCCCATGAGTCCGGCGATGCCGACGATCTCCCCGCGCCGTACGGAGATCGACACGTCGTCGACCACCTTGCGCTGCTGGTCGATCGGGTGGAACACGGTCCAGTCGCGGATCTCCAGGGCGGGCGCGGCGCCCGCCTCGGGGTGGTGCGGGGTCCGCTCCGGGAAGCGGTGTTCCAGGTCGCGGCCGACCATGCCGCTGATGATCCGGTCCTCGGTGGTCTCCGCGGCCTTCACGTCGAGCGTCTCGATGGTCCGCCCGTCGCGCAGGATGGTCACCGAGTCCGCGACCCGCTCGATCTCGTTCAGCTTGTGCGAGATGATGATCGAGGTCATGCCCTGGTTCTTCAACTCCAGGATGAGGTCCAGGAGTTTGCCGCTGTCCTCGTCGTTCAGGGCGGCGGTCGGCTCGTCCAGGATGAGCAGCTTCACCTTCTTCGACAGCGCCTTCGCGATCTCGACGAGCTGCTGCTTGCCCACGCCGATGTCCGCGACGCGGGTCTGCGGGTTCTCGTCGAGCCCGACCCGCCGCAGCAGTTCGGACGCGTGCCGCAGCGTCTCGGTCCAGCTGATGAGTCCGCGGGTGGCGTGTTCGTTGCCGAGGAAGATGTTCTCCGCGATGGAGAGGTACGGCACCAGGGCCAGTTCCTGGTGGATGATCACGATGCCGTGCTGCTCACTGGCCCTGATGTCCTTGAACGTGCAGACCTCCGACTCGAAGAGGACGTCCCCCTCGTAACTCCCGTGCGGGTGAACGCCGGAGAGGACCTTCATCAAGGTCGACTTGCCGGCGCCGTTCTCCCCGCAGATGGCATGGACCTCGCCCTGCTGGACGGTCAGAGTGACGTCCGACAGCGCCTTGACGCCGGGAAAGGTCTTGACGATCGAGCGCATTTCCAGGACGGGTCCCGCCATGGTCGTGCCTTCCAATCAGTAGGGGGCGGCGGTTACTTGAGGTCGGTGGCCTTGTAGTAGCCCGTGGTGACGAGCTCCTTCTCGTAGTTGGACTTGTCGACGCTGACCGGCTGCAGCAGGTACGCGGGGACGACCTTGGTGCCGTTGTCGTAGGTCTTGTCGTCGTTGATCTCGGGCTTCTTGCCCTTGAGCGCCGCGTCGACCATGTTCGAGGCCACCGTCGCCAGCTTGCGGGTGTCCTTGTAGACGGTCTGCGTCTGCTCGCCCCTGATGATCGACTTCACCGACGCGAGTTCGGCGTCCTGGCCCGTGACGACCGGCAGCGGCTTGCTCTTGGAGCCGTAGTCGTCCGACTTCAGCGACGAGAGGATGCCGATCGAGATGCCGTCGTAGGGCGACAGCACGGCGTCGACGTGCTCGCTCTTGTACGCCGAGGTGAGGATGTCGTCCATCCGCTTCTGCGCCGTGCCGCCGTCCCAGCGCAGCGTGGTGACCTGGGTGAGGTTGGTCTGCCCGGACTTCACGACGAGCTGCTTCTTGTCGATGTAGGGCTGCAGGACGTTCATCGCGCCCTGGAAGAAGTACTTCGTGTTGTTGTCGTCGTTGGAGCCGGCGAACAGCTCGATGTTGAACGGCCCCTTCTTGCTGCCGTCCTTCAGACCGAGCTTGTCGACGATGTAACCGCCCTGCAGCTCACCGACCTTGGTGTTGTCGAACGACGCGTAGTAGTCGACGTTCTTGCTGCCGAGGATCAGCCGGTCGTAGGAGATCACCGGGATCTTGGCGTCGGCGGCCTGCTGGAGCACGTTGTTCATCGACTTGTTGTCGATGGCGGCGATGATCAGCGCCTTCACACCCTGCGTGATCATGTTCTCGATCTGCGAGACCTGCTGGTCCGGGTCGTCCTCCCCGTACGCCAGCTTGGTCTTGTAGCCCTTCGACTGGAGGTTCTTGACGACGTTGTTGCCGTCGGCGATCCAGCGCTCGGACGACTTGGTCGGCATCGAGATGCCGATCGTGGCGCCCTTCGTGCTGCCCCCCTTGTCGTCACTGCCGCCGTCGCTGTCCTGCCCGCAGGCGGACAGGGTGAGGGCGAGGGAGGCGGCACCGGCGATGGCGGCGATTGCGGCTCTGCGGTTGCGCATGATGATCAGTCCTTGTTCTTCTCGTCGTTGAGAGAGGGCAGCGGGTGGTGCGGCGGGTCAGAGCGGGGTGACATCGGTGGGAAAGCGGTGGAGCGGCCCGGGCATGCGGGAACCGAGCGGCGCCATGTCGCCGTCCGCGCCGTGCCGGGCGAGCAGGTCGAGCGCGAGCCGGCCGCGCCGTACGCGCTCCCGGGCGGTGGCCAGGGTCAGGTCCCGCAGATGGGTGCCGTACGGGTAGATCCCGGGGGCCTTGGACAGCCCGAACTTCAGATAGAGCGGTGCGCCGCGCCGGATCAGCTCGGCGACCTCGTACATCCGCACGTACCCGCCGAGGTCGTCGGGGGCCTCGATGTACAGGTCCATGGGGGCGGCGGAGATCCGCCGGATCTCGGTGAGATGACCGAGCGTCAGGTCGCTCGGCACGTTGACCGAGTCGGCGCCGAGGTGCTCGTACACCGCGTACGCGGCCGGGTTGACCGGGCCGATCAGCGCCGAGACCTTGAGGGTGGTGTCCGCCGGGATGATCCCCGCGGTGCGCGCCCTGTGCAGCGTCCACAGCACCCCCTCGTCCGCGACGAGCAGGCACTTCACCCCCAGCTCGGTGGCGCGGACGGCGTCCTCGACGCAGCCGGCGACGGCGTCGTGGCCACGGGCGCGCAGCCCGCCGCCGCGCGAGTCGGTGCGGACCGAGGCGCCGATGTCCCAGGTGCCGCGCGGCCCGGTGAACAGGCAGAGCTCGATGTCGCGTTCACCGGTGGCCTCGACCATCTCGGTGATCTCGGCGTCGGTGAGCATCCAGACACCGCTGCCCTGGCTGATCCGGTGGATGGGCACGTCGAGTCGCGAGGACTCCTTGAGGACCGCGGCCAGCGCCTCGGGGCCCTCGACGGAGGGCACCTCGGTGCGCCAGCGGCCGCCTCCCGGGAAGGTGTGCGGCGAGGTGTCGGCGGGGGAGAGGGCGGGCGCGCCCAGGCCGAGCGCGGCGAGCGCCCGCTCGCCGGGTCGCCGGGCTGCCGTGGGAGAGGCATCGGTCGTCACAAGCCGTCCTTCATGTTCGATATTTCGGACAAGGTTCGCGTCTTTGGGTGTGCGGAGGCCCGGGGAGTACGCCGGCACGGGGCTGTCAGGAGGCCCCGCGCCGGCGTACGGCTCGGGCGGTCACGGTTTCAGCAGGACCTTGCCGACCTCGGGGTCACCGGACCCCACCAGCTCGATCGCCTCCGCGAACGCGGCGAGCGGCAGCTCGTGCGTCACCAGGGGCGTCGGGTTCAGCAGTCCGGCGCCGAACACCCGGACCGTGTGCGCCCAGGCGTCCGGCGGTGCCCCGAACACGGTGTGCACCTCCAGCTGCCGTACGACCAGGTCGGTCGGGTCGAGCCCCTCCGCGCCGGGCGCCGGGATCCCCGTGAGGACCAGGCGTCCGCCGCGCCGCAGCAGGGAGGCGGCGGTGCGCGCGGCGGACGCGGACCCGGCGGTCTCCACGACGACGTCGAAGCCGCCGGGGAGCTCCTCGTCGCGGGTACGGAAACCGGTGGCGCCGAACTCCTTCGCCAGCGCGGCCCGGTCGGGGCGGGTGCCCACCACGAGCAGCTCGGCCGGGGAGCCCGCCCGGAGGAACTGCACCGCGAACATCCCGAGCGTTCCGGTGCCCACCACGGCGACCCGCTCACCGGGCAGCGCGTTCGCCTTCAGCGCGGCGGCCGCGATGCAGGCGGCCGGCTCCAGCAGGGCGGCGGCGGTCAGGTCGGCGGTGTCGGGCAGTACATGGAGCAGCCGTGCCGGGAGCGTCAGCGTGGCCGCCATCGCGCCGGGAACGGTGAAGCCGGTCTCCTCGTACCCCGCGGTGCACAGGGTCGTCTCGCCCGCGTGGCAGCGGTCGCAGACCTGGCAGTTGCGGAAGCCCTCGCCGACGACCTTGCGGCCGGTGAGCGCCGCGGGGACGCCGGCACCGACCTCCTCGACGGTGCCGGACCACTCGTGGCCCGGGGTGAGGGGGTACCGCACGTACCCGTCGGGCCGGTTGCCCTGGTAGACCTCGCGGTCGCTGCCGCAGATGCCGACCGCGTGCACCCGCACGAGCGCCTCGCCCGCCGCGGGCCGCACCGGCTCGTGCGGGACCAGCCGGTGCTCGCCCGGCCCGTCGACGACGACCGCGGTACTCACGCGTTCCCCTTCGGCCTGCGCTGCTCCCAGCCGTCCGCCCAGAGGTCGAACCTGGCCTGCTGCTGCGGGAACTCGGCCGCCGCGTCGACGTCCAGCTCGACGCCGAGACCGGGCTCGTGGGACAGCTCGAAGTAGCCGTCCACGACCTGCGGGGCGCCCTTCACGACCTTCTTGATCTCCGCGTCCGCGAAGTCGTTGAAGTGCTCCAGGATCTTGAAGTTCGGTGTGCTGAAGCCGACTTGGAGGGAGGCCGCGGTCAGGACCGGGCCGCCGACGTTGTGCGGCGCGACCAGGACGTAGTGGGCCTCGGCGGTGGCGGCGAGCTTGCGGGTCTCCCAGATGCCGCCGATGTGGCCGACGTCGGGCTGGATGATGTCGACGGCCTGGCTCTCGAAGAGTTCGCGGAACTCGACGCGGTCGTGGATCCGTTCGCCGGTGGCGACCGGGATGTCGACCTTGGCGGCCACCTTCTCCAGTGCCTTGAGGTTCTCCGGCGGCACCGGCTCCTCCAGCCACGCGGGCTGGAACGGCGCGAGCTCGCGGGCCAGCCGGACCGCGGTCGACGGCGAGAACCGGCCGTGCATCTCCAGCATCAGCTCGGTCTCCGGGCCGATCGCGTCGCGCACCGCCTCGATGAGCGACACCGAGTAGAGCGTGGCCTCGTGGTCCAGCTCGAAGTGGCCGGTGCCGAACGGGTCGATCTTCAGGGCCCGGTAACCGCGCGCGACGACCTCCTGGGCGGCCTTGTGATAGGCCTCCGGGGTCCGTTCGGTGGTGTACCAGCCGTTCGCGTACGCCTTGACCCGGTCGGTCACCTTGCCGCCGAGGAGCTGCCAGACCGGCACCCCGAGCGCCTTGCCCTTGATGTCCCAGCAGGCCATCTCGATGACGGCGATACCGGACATCACGATCTCGCCGGCGCGGCCGTAGTCGCCGTACTTCATCCGGCGGACCAGGTCCTCGACAGCGAAGGGGTCCGAGCCGAGAATGTGGTTGGTCCGGGCCTCGTGCAGATAGCCGATCAGCGCGTCGGTGTGGCCCAGCATCCGGGTCTCGCCGACCCCGGTGATGCCCTCGTCGGTGTGCACCTGGACGTAGGTCAGGTTCCGCCAGGGTGTCCCGACCACATGTGTGGTGATTCCCGTGATGCGCACGGCAGTTGCCCCCTGTGCTTCTCTGTTCGAAATTTCGTCACACGTTCGAAATGCTGGCGTGACAGTAGAGACGCGGCCCGGGGGGTGTCAATGGTTCGCGCGGAGAACGGTTTCGGCGGGCCTCGCGCGGGACAGTGTGGTGCGGCGGGCGGACGCGTGGGGGGCGGGTCGCGTCGGCGGCCCGGACGTCGTGGATGGCGCGGATGGCAGGAAATCGCCGGGGGTGTCGTGTACCGCCATGCCGGAACTCCGGGTTCCGCACAGAACTTTCACAGGCGCCCCTAGGAACGTTACCGAGGGTGAACTTAGTCTTCCCGCGTCATGGACTACTGCCACGCGTGCCGACGGCACCTCAACGGCGCCCTTGCCTGCCCCGGGTGCGGCACCCCGGTCGAGGGCCTGCGCGCCGCAGAACCCCGGGTCCCCACCGAACGGCCCGGCGCGCGGGAACGGGACGCCGACCCGGTCTACGGTGCCGCGTACGACGGAGGGGCCGCGTACGGCCAGGGACCCGTGTACGACGACGGCACCTCGTACGACGACGGCGCCGACTCCGGCCCCGGCGGCGGGACTTCGAGTGAGCCGGGTGATCCGGACGACTTGGACGATCCGGAGGCGCCGGACGCGGAGGCCGGTACCAGCCGACGTGACCGCAAGGCCGCCGCGCACCGCAGGCGCCGCCGTCGCACTCTGTTCGTCGTGGCCGGCTTCGTCCTCGCGGCGGGCGGCCTGAGTCTCGCCGAACTCGGCGTCGACGCACCCGGGTTGGGTCCCGGCCCGGCGGCGGCCGGCGGGGAGTCGCCCGACGGTTCGGCGGCGCGGGCGAAGGACGCCGCACGCCCGAAGGAGGGCACGCCGGCCCCCGGTGACGCCTCGGCCGGCCGGACACCCGACGCCTCGATCTCGCCCTCGGCCTCCGATTCCCCCTCGGCGTCCGCGTCCGCGACGAGCGCGAAGGACGCCAAGCACGCGCAGACGGCGACCGCGGGCACGCTCCCGAACCGGCCCTCGACAGCCGCGCCGGCCCCCTCGGCCTCCCGGACCTCGACCCCCGCCACGACGGCCCCGACGACCTCGGCCCCGCCGCCGAAACCCACCCCTTCGGAGACGTGCAGCCGTTTCCTGTGGTGGTGCGCCTAGGATCCGCCGTCCGGATCGTGCCGGACCACAGGGGGCGGCCTCCCGGGACTCCCGCGCCCTGCGTGCGAGAGGGTCAGCCCGCGGTGCCGTCCGGCTCCAGCAGCATCCTGGACAGCAGGTCCCGCAGGGTCAGCCGCTCCTGCTCCGACAGACCGGCGAGGGGTTCGCGCGCGAACTTCAAGGAGTCGCGCAGGCCCCCGGCCACCGTGCGCCCCTCGGCCGTGGCGGCGGCCAGTTTCACCCGGCGGTCCGCCGGATCGGGGCGCCGCTCCACCAGGCCCCGCGCCTCCAGCCGGTCCACGATCCCCGTGACGTTCGACGGTTCGCACCGCAGCTTCTGCGCCAGGCGGCGCATGGGCAGCGGCTCCAGCGAGAGCAGGCTCAGCAGCCGTGCCTGCGCGCCGGTCAGGGCGTGCTCGGCCGCGGCGTCCTCGTACTCGTCGTGGTAGCGGGCCACGACCGTGCCGATCAGCTCGACGACCTCCATGGTCAAGGGGTCGATCCGGGGTCTCTTCTGGGTGGCCATGTCTCCGAGCGTACCCCGTTACTTGACATCATGAAATATTCAGGCGCATGGTTGTTTCAGGTAATGAAGTACTTGTTGCCGTGGACGAACCACCGCTGAACCGCCAGAGCCGCTCGCCCGTCACTGTGAAAGGCGCACCCTCATGTCCGAGACCCCCCAGCTCCCCGCCGTCAACCGTGAATGGCAGCTGGTCAGCCGTCCGGTCGGCTGGCCGAAGCCCGAGGACTTCGCCCTGGTCGAGGCCGAGGTGCGGCAGCCGGGACCGGGCCAGGTCCTGGTGCGCAACGCCTACGTGTCCGTCGACCCGTACATGCGCGGCCGGATGAGCTCGGCCAAGTCCTATGTCGCGCCCTTCGAGCTGGGGAAGACCATGCAGGGCGGCGCGGTCGGCGAGGTCGTCGCCTCGAACGCCGAGGGCATCGCCGTCGGCGACCACGTCCTGCACTTCCTCGGCTGGCGCGAGTACGCCGTCGTGGACGCCAAGCAGGCCGTCAAGGTCGACCCCGAGGCGGCGCCGCTCTCCACGTACCTCGGCGTTCTGGGCATGACCGGCCTCACCGCCTACGCGGGGCTGCTGCGCGTCGCGTCCTTCAAGGAGGGCGACTCGGTCTTCGTCTCCGGCGCGGCCGGCGCGGTCGGCAGCCAGGTCGGCCAGATCGCCAGGCTGAAGGGCGCCTCGCGCGTCATCGGCTCCGCCGGCTCGGACGAGAAGGTCAAGCTCCTCGTCGAGGAGTACGGCTTCGACGCGGCCTTCAACTACAAGAACGGCCCGGTCTCCCAGCAGCTCCGCGAGGCCGCTCCCGACGGTGTCGACGTCTACTTCGACAACGTGGGCGGCGACCACCTGGAAGCGGCGATCGGCGCCCTCAACCGGGACGGCCGCATCGCGATCTGCGGCATGATCTCCGTCTACAACAGCACCGAGGCCGTCCCCGGCCCGAAGAACCTGGCCCGCCTGATCCAGACCCGCGGCCGCATCCAGGGCTTCCTCGTCGGCGACCACTACGACCTCCAGCAGGAGTTCGTCCAGGAGGTCGGCGGCTGGGTCCGCTCCGGCGAGCTGAAGTACAACGAGACGGTCGCCGAGGGCATCGAGAACAACCTGGAGGCCTTCTTCGGCGTCCTGCGCGGCGACAACACCGGAAAGATGATCGTCAAGCTCTGACCTGCCCCGACCTGCTCGGACGCGATGCACGTCCCGCCCCCGGCCGCCACGGCGACCGGGGGCGGGCCTGTCGCAGGACTTCCGACATGCGATAACTTCTTTCCGAAGTCGTCGCGATCGTGGGCGCGAGTCGCGACCGGCCAAGGAGGAGCGCACCGTATGTCCATCCAGCAGTCCGAGGTCCTGTACACCGCAGTCGCCACCGCCGAGAACGGCCGGGACGGCCGCGTCGCCACCGACGACGGCAAGCTCGACGTCGTCGTCAACCCGCCGAAGGAGATGGGCGGCAGCGGCGCCGGAACCAACCCGGAGCAGCTCTTCGCCGCCGGGTACAGCGCCTGCTTCCAGGGCGCCCTCGGCGTCGTGGCCCGGCAGGAGAACGCCGACATCTCCGGCTCGACCGTCACCGCGAAGGTCGGCATCGGCAAGAACCACGACGGCTTCGGGATCATCGTGGAGATCTCCGCCGCGATCCCGAACGTCGACGCCGGCACCGCCCGCGCGCTCCTGGAGAAGGCTCACCAGGTCTGCCCGTACTCGAAGGCGACGCGCGGCAACATCACCGTGACGCTCGTCTGACGGCGCCCGTCGCACGCCACGGAGGCCGCACCCCGGGACGCGGGGTGCGGCTTTCGCCGTACATGACGACGGGCCCTGCGCCGCGCCTGGCGGAAACCGGTCGCCACCGCCCCGTGATGTCCCGCGCGGCACCCCGATATGGTTCCCCCCATGCGCGATCTCGGGGTGGGCTTCGGTCATCTGTTGCGGGGCCAGCGGTGGGTGGTCCGGCACGGCAAGCAGTACGGGTTCGGCCTGCTGCCCGGGCTCATCACGCTCGTGCTGTACGCCGCGGCGCTGGTCTCTCTCGGTATGTACGGCGAGGACCTCGTCACCTGGTCCACCCCGTTCGCCGACCACTGGACCAGCCCCTGGTCCGGCCTCTTCCGCGGCTTCCTCACCGCCGTCCTGTTCGCCCTCGCGCTGCTGCTGGCCGTCGTCACCTTCACCGCCGTCACCCTGCTGATAGGCCAGCCCTTCTACGAGAACCTCTCGGAGAAGGTCGACCGTGACGTCTCCCCGGACGGCACCGCCCCCGAGTCGGGGCTGCCGCTCTGGCGGGAACTGTGGATCTCCGGGCGCGACAGCCTCCGGATCGTGGTGCGGGCCGCCGTCTGGGGCGTGCTCCTCTTCGCGCTCGGCTTCGTGCCGTTCGTCGGCCAGACCGCCGTCCCGGTGCTCGGCTTCTTCGTCACCGGCTTCTTCCTCACCGAGGAACTCGTCGCCGTCGCCCTGCAGCGCCGCCGGGTCGACCTGAAGGCCCGCCTCACCCTGCTCCGCTCCCGCAAGACGCTGGTCTGGGGCTTCGGCACACCGCTGGCCCTGGCGTTCGTCGTGCCGTTCGTCGCGGTCTTCCTGATGCCGGGCGCCGTCGCGGGCGCCACCCTGATGGCCCGGGACCTGCTCGGCGAGGAGACCGGCGAGGGCGCGAGCGACGCCGAGGTCTCCGCGGCGGCCGCGGTGGCCTCGGCGGAGGAGACCGCCGCCCCGTGACCGGGCGGCGTCCGGCCCCCGCACCTCCGGTTCAGCCGCGCGACCGCCGCGCCGCGCCGACGGCGGGTGCCCCGGCATCGGCGGCCACCGTCAGGATCGCGCGCACCTGGGCGACGATGTCGAGGCGGTTGCGCACGAACGCGGGGTCCGTCACCGTCCCGGTCGCCGGGTCCGTGTTGCCGGCCCCGAACTCCAGCACGGGCGTGTGGACATGGCCGCCCGGCAGGCTCGCGCCCAGGCCGAGACGGTCACGCAGCAGAGTCGCCCGGTAGGCGATCTCGTTCGACAGGTAGTCCCCGCCGCCGCCCGCGCGGGCCTGTGAGCCCGGGGTCGGTCCGTCGGCGCGGACGACGGGATCGGTGCCCCCGGCCGGGATCTCGGTCACCGCGGTGTGGTCGTAGACCGGGAAGCGCCCCGTCGGCGCGGCGACGATCCGCGCGTACGGGAGGGTCGTCGACGTCCACTGGGGCTGCGCGGCCGGGTCGGTCACCGGCACGGTCCCGGTGCTGGAGACGTTCTCGTTGTCCGGGAAGCCGCCCCGCCAGGCCCCGTTGGTGCGCTCCACGTCGAACCGGCCGACGCGGCCCTGGCTCACGGTCGTGAACAGGTCCACGTGCGGGAGGTACGGGCGCAGGGCGCGCTCCACCGCGCCCTCGGCGAAGTCCCGCCAGCGGACGGGGAAGACGACGGCCTCCACCCGCGCGGGACCGTCCGCCGTCCTGATCGTCGTGCCGTCGAGGGCGAGCGCGGTCGCCCCGGAGGGGTTGGAGATACGGACGTCCCGGTCCAGGGTGAACGGGTCGAACCCGGTGACGAGGATCCGCTTCAGCTTCTCGCGCGGCGGATAGCGGACGGCGTCCTGGCCGCGTGAACTCCGCTCCAGGCCGTCCAGCAACCGGGTCCGCCGGCCGTCGGTCATCCCGAACGCGGGCTGCCACTGCCGGACTTCGCGGGTCATGCCGAGCCGGGCCCAGTACAGCGGCCGGTCGTCGTCCCGGCTCAGGTCCCCGCCCGCGGGTCCCCGGCCCTGGACCCGGTCGACCGCCCGCTGCCACAGGCGCGCACCCTGCCGCCGGACGATCCGCTCGGCCTGCGCGTACGACCCGGCCCGCTCCAGCGCCCGCGCGAACTCCGGTGCCACCGTGTCGAATCCGGAGCGCCGCAGGATCTCCTGCGGCGCCGCCCGGTCGAGCCGTTGCTCCTCGGCCGTGGGAACCCCGGCCACCGGGGCGGACACGGCCGGCAGGGCCGAGGCGGCGGGCGGCGCGGCGAACCCCGCCAGCAGCGCGAGCCCGAGGACGCCGATCCGAACGCGGAGACGATTCAAGGGAGTTCGGGCCTTCCGTCGCGTGGGGGTGCAACCGGACGGCGCCGAGTATCCCGTGACGCGGGGGACGTACGCCATGGTGCGGGGCCCACGTGGCCGAAGCGCGCCGGTCCTCGCAGGGGGTGCGAGAGGGGTCAGTTCTCGCCCAGCAGCGTGAGGAAGTCACGGAACGCGGCCGGCATGTCCACCGACTCCGGGTCCAGCAGCCACTGGTACTGGAGGCCGTCCATCACGGCCACGAGCAGCGGAGCGGCGCGCTCCGGCGTGAGGCCGCTCGGCAGCCGCTCCCCGTACTCGGCGCGCAGCACCGAGGCCATGTTCGCGCGGACGGCGGTGTAGCGGCGGGTGAAGAACTCACGCGCCGGGTGCCCCTCCGTGACGCTCTCGCCGAGCAGCGCGGAGAAGGTCTGGATGATGCCGGGCCGCATCGCGTTGTACTCGACCAGCGAGACGAGCAGATCGGTCCGCCACGCGCTGTCCGGCACCGCGTCCCACTGGTCGCGCTCCTTGAGCACGGCGACGAGCAGCGCCTCCTTCGTCGGGAAGTGGTGCAGCAGGCCCTGCTGGGTGAGTCCCACGCGCTCGGCGACCGCGGCGAGGCTCGCGCCCCGGTAGCCGCGCTCGGCGATCACCTCCAGCGCCGCGCGCACGATCTCCGCGCGCCGCTCCTCACTCCGGGTGGTCCTGGTCGCCATGGCGTCACCGTACGGCATCCGATCACCCTCACCATAACGGGCACGTAACGAAACCTACCGCTCTACAGGTAGTCGATGCAGGATGGAGCCACAGACGGCTTTCAACGAGGAGGTGCCGCCATGGCGGAGACAGCGGTGGACACGGCGAAGGGCCCGCAAGGGGCGGACGCGGCCCGCGAGGCCGTCGTCGAGGCGGCTCTCGCCCGCCTCGACCTGGACGCGAAGGCCCGGCTGCTGTCCGGCCAGAACATGTGGACGCTCCCCGCGCTCCCGGAGATCGGCCTGCGGTCCCTCGTGATGTCGGACGGCCCGATCGGCGTCCGAGGCGTCCACTGGACAGCCGACGACCCCTCCGTCGCCCTGCCCTCGCCCACCGCGCTCGCCGCCACCTGGGACCCGGAGCTGGCCCGCCGTGCCGGCACGCTCCTCGCCCAGGAGGCCCGTCGCAAGGGCGTCCACGTCCTGCTCGCCCCCACCGTGAACCTGCACCGCTCCCCGCTCGGCGGGCGTCACTTCGAGGCCTACAGCGAGGACCCCCTGCTGACCGGCGCGATCGGCAGCGGCTACGTCCGGGGCGTGCAGGCCGGCGGAGTCGGCACCACCGTCAAGCACTTCGTCGCCAACGACGCCGAGACCGACCGCTTCACCGTCGACAACCTCGTCTCCGAACGCGCCCTGCGCGAGCTCTATCTGGCCCCCTTCGAGACCATCGTCGAGAACGCTCATCCCTGGGGCATCATGACCGCCTACAACCAGGTCAACGGCACCACGATGACCGAGCACCGCTACCTCGTGAACGAGGTCCTGCGCGGCGAGTGGGGCTTCGACGGCTTCAACGTCTCCGACTGGATGGCCGGCCGCGCCACCAAGGCCGCCATCGAGGGCGGCCTCGACGTCGCCATGCCCGGCCCGCGCACCGTCTACGGCGCACCGCTCGCCGCCGCCGTCCGGGCCGGCGAGGTCGACGAGGCCACGGTCGACACGGCCGTCCGCAACGTGCTGCGCCTCGCCGCCCGCGTCGGCATCCTCCAGGGCGCCGAGCCCGTCGTCACCGAGCCGCCCGCGACCGTCGACGGAGAGGCGCTGGCCCGCGAGATCGCCCGCCGGGCCTTCGTCCTCGTCCGCAACGAAGGGGCCCTGCCGCTCACGGAGGGCCGGCGCGTCGCCCTCATCGGCGCCGCCGCCCGCGACGCCCGCGTCCTCGGCGGCGGCTCCGCCACGGTCTTCCCCGCCCGGGTGGTCTCTCCCCTGGACGGCCTCACCGCGGCCCTCCCCGAGGGCACCCTCAGCTACGCCGTCGGAGCCGACCCGACCGTCGAACTCCCCGTCGCCGACAAGGGGTTCGAGCTCCGCGCGGTCTGCCGCGACGCAGCGGGGGAGGTCATCGGCAGCGGCTCGGCCCCGAACGGCCAGATCCAGTGGATGGGTGACGACCTGCCCGAGGGCGTCACCCACGACACCCTGCACACTGTCGAGCTGACCGGCACGTTCACCCCGCGCGACACCGGCCTGCACACCTTTGGCGTGAAGGGCCTCGGCGCGTTCGCCCTCACCGTCGACGGCACGACCTACTTCGACGACGTCCAGGGCACCGACAAGGACGACCCCTTCATCACGTTCTTCGGCGCTCCGGTCCCGCGCGGCCAGGTCGAACTCACCGCCGGACAGCCCGTCGAGGTGTCCCTCACGTACGTCGTGGCGCTCCCCGAGGACATCCCGATGAAGGTCGTCGGCTTCTCGCTCGCCCACCAGGAGCCGGTGCGCGACGCCGACGAACTGATCGCCGAGGCCGTCGAGGCGGCCCGCGCCGCCGACACCGCCGTCGTCGTGGTCGCCACCACCGACCGCGTCGAGTCCGAGGGCTTCGACCGGGCGGACCTCAGGCTCCCCGGCCGCCAGGACGAACTGGTGCACGCCGTCGCCGCCGCCAACCCGAACACCGTCGTGATCGTCAACTCCGGCTCCCCGGTGGAGCTTCCGTGGCGCGACGAGGTCGCCGCGGTGCTCCTGAGCTGGTTCCCCGGCCAGGAGGGCGGCGCCGCCCTCGCCGACGTCCTCACCGGCGCCCACGAGCCCGGCGGCCGGCTCCCCACCACCTGGGGATCCCTCGCCGACGCCCCGGTCACCCGGGTCGCCCCCGCCGACGGCGAACTCCCGTACACGGAGGACGTGTTCATCGGCTACCGCGCCTGGGAGAAGGAAGGACGGACCCCGTCGTACGCCTTCGGTCACGGCCTCGGCTACACCGACTGGACGTACGAGGCGATCGAGGTCGAGGGCAGCACCGTCACCGTCCGTGTCCGCAACTCCGGTGAGCGCGCCGGACGCGAGGTCGTCCAGGTCTACCTCGCCCCGGCGGAGCCGGACGCCGAGCGGCCCGCTCGGGCGCTCGCCGGATTCGCCGCCGTCGAGGCCGGCCCCGGCGAGAGCGTCGAGGCCGTCGTGGAGCTGCCGCGCCGCGCCTTCGAGATCTGGGACACCGCCGCCGGCGGCTGGGCGTTTGTGAAGGGTTCGTACGAGGTTCAGGCAGGGCGTTCCCTCACGGACCCCCGGCTGCGCACGATCATCGAGGCGTAACCGGCGCACGTCCCCCTGAACAGCCCCGGTCCGGAACCTGACCTCCGGACCGGGGCTCGCCGTTTCCCGGGTCGCTAGGCGCGCGCGGAGAACGCGTACACCGTCTCCGACCGGTAGACGGCGCCCGGCCGCAGCTCGGTGGTCGGGAACTCCGGCCGGTTCGGCGAGTCGGGGAAGTGCTGGGTCTCCAGCGCGATCCCGTCGTTGGGGGCGAACGGGGCGTCCAGGTGGTCGGCGGTGTAGAACTGCAGGCCGGGTTCGGTGGTCGCCACGGTCAGCACCCGCCCGGACGCCGGATCGTGCAGCTCGGCCACCTCGACCGGAGTGTCCGTGATCCCCTTGTCGAGCACGAAGTTGTGGTCGTACCCCGCCCCCGTCTTGCGCGCGGTACGGAAGTCGAAGCGGGTGCCCTCGACGGGCTCCAGCTCCCCGGTCGGGATGAGGTCGGCGTCCACCGGCGTCAACCGCGAGGCGTCGAGCCGCAGTTCGTGCCCGATCGCGCTGCCGGACCCGCTCAGGTTCCAGTACGTGTGGTTCGTCAGGTTCAGCACCGTCGGTGCTGAGGTGACCGCCTCGTAGACGATCCGCAGCGCGCCCCGCTCGTCGAGCGTGTACGTCGCGGAGACCTCCACGCGGCCCGGGAAGCCCTCCTCGCCGTGCGGGCTGACCCGGGAGAGCCGCACCCCGTGTTCGAGCGGCTCCGCGTCCCACACCCGCTTGTCGAAGCCCCCGTCGCCGCCGTGCAGCGAGTTGGGCCCGTTGTTCGGCGCCAGGTGGTAGGTCGCCCCGTCGAGCGGGAAGCGCGCGCCGCCGATCCGGTTCGCGTACCGCCCCACCAGGGCCCCGAGATACGGCTCCGGGTGCTCCACGTACCCCGCCAGGTCGGGGAACCCCAGGGTGATGTCGAGGGCCCGCCCGTCCCGGTCCGGCACCTCGGCCGACTGCACGATGCCGCCGTACGTGAGCACACGCACCCGGACCCCGGCCCGCTCCAGCGTGAAGCGGTGGACGGGAGTGCCGTCGGAAAGTGTGCCGAAAAGTTCGCTCATGGGAGAAACCCTAGGTGACAGGTCTCCGCGCGGTAACGGTCCGGTAGGCGATCTCCGCGAGTCGTGCCTGACCGTCCGTGCTCGGGTGGAACCAGTCCCAGTGGCTCAACTGGTCCGTGCCGAAGCGGTAGTCGAACACCGCGTTCCCGTCGAAGCGGCAGTACCGGTCCTTGGCGCACACCTCGCGCAGCACCTGGTTGTAGGCCTCCACCCGGTCCTGCACCCGGTCCCGGCGCAGCGTGGCCGCCGACGTCAGCGAGTCCGCGTCGCCGAGCATCGAGGGGCAGATGCCCAGCTTCCAGATCTGCTTGCCGAGCGCGTTGCCCCGCCCCTGCGACCACAGCCGCTTCAGGTCCGGCACGCTCGACACGTACACCTGGGTCTTGGGCAGCGTCCCGCGCAGGGTGTCCATCGCGTCCCGGAACGAGCGGCGGAAGGCGGTCACCGACGTCATCGCCGAGGTGGAGGCGCGGCAGGCGTCGTTGGCGCCCGCCATCACCGTGACCAGCTCCGGCCTGCGGGTCGCCGCCTGCGCCATCTGGCCGGGCAGGTCGTCCATCCGCGCGCCGGTCACCGCGTAGTTCCAGCTCCGCTCGGCCGCCCCGGTCCTGCCGAGCAGTCGGACCGCGAGGCTCCTGACCCGTGGGTCGCTGCCGGTCGCCCAGGACACCTCGGGGCAGTCGGACAGCACACTGCACGCGTCGAACCCGCGGGTGATGGAGTCGCCGACCGCGGCCATCGACGTCGGACTGCGGTCCCACGCCGGCGTGGGCCGCGGGGACGCGTGGCCCCCCGTACCGCTGGGCGCGGAGGAGTTGCCGCCGGAGGCGTCGCACCCGGCGACGCCGAGGAGGGCCGCCACCGCGACGGCGAGGACGGCCCGTGAACGGTGGCCGCGATTGCGCATCCCCTGGTCTCCTCGTTCGTTGTACAGGGTTGGTCGGCACCCGCTCCGTGCGGTCGGTCGCACCACGTCGTACAGGGCCGGCCGCCCGCGCTCCACGGGGCGGCCGGACCGGCCCGGAGACCGCTCCGGACCCCCGCAGGAGGTCCGGACGCGTCCCGCCGGGTGAAACCTCGGAGTTCACGGCGCCTGGACCGACGGTACGTCACACTCCTCGCGTCACCGCACGGTAGCCTCGCCCCGTGGCCGCCCTGCCACTGCCGTTCCGCTAAGTTACAAGATGTCTCGCTCTGTCCGGAGGCCCCAGTGACGACACGTGGAGTTCTCTACGTGCACTCCGCGCCCCGCGCGTTGTGCCCGCATGTCGAGTGGGCGGTCGCGGGGGTGCTCGGCACGCGCGTCAACCTCGACTGGATCCGGCAGCCCGCCGCGCCCGGCACCTGGAGATCCGAGTTCTCCTGGAAGGGCGAGGTCGGCACCGCCTCCAAACTCGCCTCCGCACTGCGCGGCTGGCACCTGCTGCGCTTCGAGGTCACCGCCGAACCGTGCCCCACCGCCGAGGGTGAGCGCTACAGCTGCACCCCCGAACTCGGCATCTACCACGCCGTCACCGGCATCCACGGCGACATCCTCATCCCCGAGGACCGGCTGCGCGCCGCGCTGCTGCGCTCCCAGCGCGGTGAGACCGACCTGGAGGCCGACCTCGCCAAGCTCCTCGGCAAGCCCTGGGACGACGAACTGGAACCCTTCCGCTACGCGGGCGAGGGCGCCCCGGTCCGCTGGCTGCACCAGGTGGTCTGACCCCGGAGAACGCGCGACGGCGTGTGGCCCGTACCCCTGGATCCAGGGGTACGGGC